>NZ_JBXAPA010000002.1:0-207820 GCF_058803545.1 Agrococcus sp. GW821-FHT14H11 | reverse complement strand
TGTCGCCGCACCCTCCGCCGGTCGAGCCGTGCTGTCGCCGCAGGCGACCGCACGAGTCGAGACCACACCGTCGCCGGCCCCCTCCGCCGGTCGAGCCGTGCTGTCGCCGCACCCTCCGCCGGTCGAGCCGTGCTGTCGCCGCAGGCGACCGCACGAGTCGAGACCACACCGTCGCCGGACGCGGTGGTCTCGACTCGCTCAGCGCCCTGCGGGCGCCGAGCGGCTCGACCAGCGGGCTGGGCGCGGAGCGGCTCGACCAGCGAGGTGGGCGCCGAGCTACTCGACCAGCGGGCTGGGAGCGCCCCTACCGGCAACCGGCGCGTGCACCCGCACCCACTCGTGCATCACGATCGCCGCCGCCGCGGCCGCGTTGATCGAGCGGGTCGAGCCGAACTGCCGGATCGCGACGTGCGCATCCGCCGCCGCGATCGCCGCCTCGGTCAGTCCCGGCCCCTCCTGCCCGAAGAGCAGCGCGCAGCGCTCCGGCAGCGGCGCCGCATCCACGGGCACGCTGCCGGGCGTGTTGTCGACGGCCACGACGACCAGGCCCTCCCCGTGCGCCCACGCCGCGAACGCATCCGCGCTCTCGTGGTGCTCGACGCGCTGGTAGCGGTCGGTGACCATCGCGCCGCGCCGGTTCCAGCGGCGCTTGCCGATGATGTGCACGGCGGATGCGGTGAAGGCGTTGGCGGTGCGCACGATCGACCCGATGTTGAGGTCGTGCTGCCAGTTCTCGATCGCCACGTGGAAGGGGTGCCGCCGGGTGTCGAGGTCGGCGACGATCGCCTCGAGCCGCCAGTACCGGTAGGCGTCGACGACGTTGCGGCGGTCGCCCTGCTCGAGCAGCTCGGGGTCGTAGCGGTCGTCGGCCGGCCAGGGGCCGGCCCAGGGCCCGACGCCGACGTCGAGCTGGGGCTCGTCGAGGGGGTCCACGCTCCCAGGCTAGGCGTCAGACGATGATGTGGTCGTCGCGGTGGGAGCGGCGCGGCGGGCCCGGCAGGAGCCGCCGCGCGACCGAGCCCGGCACGGCCCGCGCGGCGTGCGACCGGTAGGCGGCGGCGGCGCCCCAGCCGCACGAGAGCGCGACCGCCCACCACGGCGGCGCGAGCGGGGCGACCGCCGCGGTCGCCGCGTCGGCCGGGGTGGGGATGCGCTCGCCGGTGACGATGATGCGGTGGCTGTTGACGCCCAGCGGCGTGCAGGTGACGAGGCTCACGAGGTCGCGGCCGCTCTCGGGCAGCAGCAGGTCGGTGTCGCCGGGCTCGATGACCTGCACCTCGCGCACCGCGTAGGAGAGCACCTCGCCGTAGACGTCGACCTCGAAGACGTCGCCGACGACGACCTCGTCGAGGTCGGTGAACAGCACCGACTCGGGCAGCCCGCGGTGCCCGGTGAGCACGCTGTGGGTGCCGGCACCGCCGACCGGCAGCGCCGAGCCCAGCAGATGGCCGATGCCGCGGCGCAGGGTCGCCTCGTCGGTGCCGTGGTGGATGGGCAGGTCGACGCCGATCGAGGGCACGCGGATGCGCGCCATCACCTCGCCCGGGCCGAGGTCGAGCTGCTCCTCGTAGGCGGCGACGATCGCGCGCTGCTCGGCGAGCGGCGTGCGGCCGTAGGGGTCGATGAGCGCGCCGCCCCGCAGCGACGCGTTGTAGTCGCGCGCGGCGGCGAGCTCCTCGAGGCGCCCCTCGGGCCCGAGCTGCTCCATGACGTCGGCGTAGGCGTCGACGCGGCTGCGCTGCTCGAGCTGCGAGAACCAGCTGGCCGCCGTGGGGTAGAGCAGCACCGCGACGCCCACCATCGCCATGACAGCGACGGCGAGCGTCGACCGCGGCGCCCGGCGACGCCCTCGGGCCCCTGGCACGGGCACGGGATGCGCCGCGAGCGGGGAGGCGAGGGTCGTCACGGTGCTCCTTGGGTCGGGGCGTGATCGGGGCGCGGATCCGGGGGCGGATGCGGTGCGGCCCCGCGGCGGAGGGGTGCCTCTGCCGCGGGGCCGCGAGGGGATCAGGCCTGCTGGTCGGCCGTGCGGCGGCGGCGCACGAGCGCGACGCCGAGGGCGAGCAGGAGCAGGCCCGCGCCGCCGATCAGGAACATCGTCTGGCCGTCGCCACCGGTGACGGGGAGCGCGTAGGCGGGCGCCTGCTCGTTCTCGACCGTGACCTCGATGGCGTCGGAGCTGCCCGTCGCGACCTGGAACGCGTGCACGCGGTCGGCCTCGGCGGCCGGCAGCAGGTAGCCGGCGGGCGCCTCGATCTCGACGAGCTGGTACTCGAGGGCGGTCGTGCCGTCGGTGCGGAGGCCGGGGATGCGGATGAAGCCGTCGGCGTCGGTCGTGTACCGGATCGGCTCGGTCGTGCCCTCCTCGAGCAGCGGCACGCCGTCGGCGTCGCGCAGCTCGAAGACCGCACCGGCGAGGCCGCGGCCCGGGAGCGCGCCGGCGGGGGTGGTGCCGTCGTGCTTGAAGAGCTCGACCGCGCCCCAGGCGTCGGTGCCGGCGGCGGCGGGGACCGTCGCGCCGTTCACGGAGACGGCGGCGTCGCCGACGAGGCGGCCGTCGCCGAGCACCTGCACGGTCGTCTCGTAGCCGACCGCGATGGCAGCGCCCGGGCTGGCGACGAGGGCCTGGAGGCCGGGGGCGAGGAAGGTGACGGTCAGCGTGCCGCCGGCCTCGCCGGCCGCGGGGGCGGCGATCGTGTAGTCGACGCCCTCGACGAGGGTCGTGCTGCCGAGCGCGACGACGAGCGAGCCGTCGACGAGCGCGACGCGCGGGTCGAGCTCGGTCGTCACGGCGTAGGCGTCGAGGCCCGTGCCCTGCGTCGCCTTCGGCGCGCGCGTGCCGATGGTCCAGCCGATGCGGGTGCCGACGACCTGGTGGTCGGCGTCACTCGCAGCGATGGTCGCGAGCGCCGTGGTGCTCTTGGGGTAGACGTGCACGTCGTAGAGCCAGTCGCTCGTCGCCTCGACCGCCTGCGGCAGCACGACGAGGAACGGCTCGGCGGGGATGACGACGGCGGGGGCGCCGGGCGTCGCGGCCGGGGCACCCGACTGCTGCACGACGTACAGCCCGAGGGGCAGGTCGGTGAAGGCGGTCTCGCCGGTCGCGCCGGTGGTCTGGGGCGGCAGCGCGTCGAGCGCGTAGGGCGACGCCGGGTCGGTGAGCCCGCTCGCGGTCAGCGTCGGCACGAGCTCCCAGAAGCCGTCGTCGCGCGGGTCGAGGCCCGCGACGCGGCTCACGGTGTACTCGACGCCGGCGATCGCCTCGAGGCCGTCGACGGCGGCGGCGTCGAGCGGCTCGCCGGTGCCGATCGAGCCGTCGGCTGCGGGCTGCTCGAAGGCGTGGACGACGATCGAGCCGGTCGCGGCCGGGTCGGCGTCGATGGTCGAGGCGGCCGACGCGGGCGCCGCGGCGCCGAGGACGGCGACGGTCGCGATCGCGACGGCGCCGACGCCGGCGGTGAGGCGCGCCGCTCGGCGGGTGGAGATGGTTGCCATGGTGGCGGTTCCTTCCTGGGGTGATGCAGAGGTCTGGGGTGATGCGGAGGTCTGGGGCTCGGGCCGGGCCTGGGGGTCGCGGATGCGTCGGCCGCGTCGCGCGCGGACGGCGAGGACGCCGGTGGCGAGCAGCAGCAGCGCGAGGCCGCCGATCCGGTAGGCGTCGGCGCCCAGACCGCCGGTGAGCGGCAGCACGAGCGGCAGGGGCGCGGCGGCGACGAAGCGGTAGATCGCGGTGCCGCGCGCCTCGACGACCGCCGTCGGCGAGGCGACCGCCTCCCACGCGCGCGCGTCGAGCTCGCCGGCGGCGCCGACGGCGCCCGTGTAGCGCTCGAGGCGCAGGGGCACGTGGAGCGCGTCGGAGGCCGCGGTGAGCTCGTAGGCCCGGCCGGGCCGCACCTCGATGGCGCTCGCCTCGGCGAGCGCGTCGGTGCCGGCGCGGGTCGCGGCCGGCAGCGACGGCGTGCCCGCGGCGGGGGTCGCCGTCAGCTGGAAGTCGGCCGGCTGCAGCGAGCCGCCGCCCTCGACGCGCTGCAGGAGCACGAGCTGCGCCGTGGAGTGCACGATCGTGCAGGTGACGCTCGCGCCCTCGGGCACGGCGACGCTCGAGCCAGTCGCGGCGACGGCACCGCCGGCGGCGTCGGCGCAGCGCCATGCCTCGCCGGCGACGAGCTCCGGGGCGTAGGTCGCGGGGCCGCCCGTCGCGCTCAGCGCGTAGGCGGCGCCCGGCGTGACGGCGGCCGACGCGCCCGTGGTGCCCGACGGGCCCGCGAGCGATCCCGCGGGGCCGGCGGCGCCGAGGGTCCAGCTCGAGGCGTCGGCGCCGCCGATCGCCTCGGTCGCGAGCGTCAGCGTCGTCGGCATCGCCCGGTTGACGAACCGGCAGTCGACGGTCGCGCCGGCCGCGACGTCCGGGACGCTGCCGCCGGCCGCGCTCGCGAACGCCACGGTCGAGGTCGCGCCGCCCGGCGCGGTCACGGTGCACGACGCGCTCACGAGCGCGAAGCCGGGCTGCTGCACCTCGCCGACCGCGATCGAGGCGACCGAGGCGGCGGTGCTATGGCGCACCGTCCAGCGGGCGGCGCCGTCGGTGCCGGTCTGCTGGCCGCTCGGGGAGGCGGCGGGGGCCTGCGTCACCGCGCCCGCGGTGGCGGAGGCGGAGGCGGTCACCGCCCAGCCGGCACGCGCCTGCGGCGCCCCGCCCGACGCATCCACCACGTCCTTCCGCACGATCACGGTCGTGACGAGCGGGGTGTTCGTGAAGGTGCAGACGACCTGCGCGCCCGTCGCGCCGGTGGTCGCCGGGATCGTGACGGCCTGCGATGCGCCGGAGCCCGAGGGGGCGGCTCCGGTGCACGCGAGCGAGGCGCCGTAGGCGGCGGCGTCGATGGAGGCGCCCGAGCCCATGAGCTCGCGCACGGTGTAGGTCTGGCCGGCGCGCACGGGCGCGGTCGCGATCGTCGCGGCCTGCACGCCGAGGGCGTCGCCCGCGGTCGTGGCGGTGCGGCGCACGGCGCCGTCGGCGGTGCGCAGCTCGAGGCGGAACTGATCGCCGGCCTGCGCCCGGGCCACGACGTCCTTGCGGATCGTGAGGCTCGGCGGCGTGCCGCAGCTGGCGAGGTCGGTGCCTGAGCCGCCGACGCTGAGCGGTGCCGCGTCGAGCTGCGCGAACGTGAGCGGGTCGAAGCGGGCCGCGGATGCGTCGTCGCCGAGCACGACGGAGCCGTCGGGCGTGAAGGCGACGCCGTTGACGCCCGTGAGCGCGCTGAGCGCGTGCGGACCGCTCGCGGTCGCGGGCAGCGCGCCGCCGGTCGAGGCCGAGACGGATGCGGCGGGCACCGCATAGGTGGTCACGCTCGCGCCCGAGGCGGAGACGAGCACGAGGTTGCCCGCGGCGTCGAACGCCAGGTCGCCGTTGCTGCCGGAGGAGCTCACGACGCCGGTGTCGATCGTGCCGACCGTCGAGAACGCGGAGGTCGCGGGGTCGAAGCGGTGGATCGCGAAGGCGACCGTGCCGGTGGCCGCGCCCGTGACGCCGAAGTAGTAGCGGCCGTCGTGGCCGACGGCGCCGGCGACGATCGTGCCCGTGCCCGGCGGGTCCCACGCGGTGCCCGGCAGCCGCTGGAAGCCGTCGGTCGTGCGGTAGCGCAGGATCTGCACGACCTGGTCGCCGCTGCGCTGGAGGGCGTACATCGTCTCGCCGTCGGCGCTGATGCCGAGCGCGTTCACGTCGCCCGCCAGCCCGCTCCAGCCGCCGAAGCCCGCGCTCGTGCCCGCGCTCGAGACGGAGCGCACGGCCCCGGTGCTCGAGACGGCGTAGGCGGTGCCGGCCGCGCAGGTGGCCGCGGGCCACGAGACGGGGCCGGTGCGGCGCACGACGACGTCGCCGAGGTCGCGGGTGCCGTCCCAGCTGTTGCTCGGCTGCGTCACGAGCGGCGTGGCCGAGACGAACTCGTACCCGGCGGGCGCCGAGACGGGGGTCACCCGGAACGAGCGGTTGCCGGTGCCGAAGGCGACGACCTGCAGCTCGCCGCCGTCGGGATCGCGGTCGCCCGAGCTGCATGCGGCGGCGCAGTCGGCGATCGTCGTCAGCCCGTCGGTCCAGGAGCTCGGGTTGCCGCCGTTCTCGGAGCCGACGGTGAAGGCGGCGCCGGGCACGCGCGCGCCAGCGGCGTCGACGACCTCCCAGTAGAGCGTGCCGCCGAGGGCCGACTCCGGCCCGGGCACGGCGCTCGCGGCCGTCGGCGCGAGCACGACCGCCAGCAGCACGGTGGCGCAGGACGCCGCGAGCGCCGCGAGCGCGCGGCGGACGGCGGACATGCGTGCGGGCATGGCGAGGAGACCTTCGTGACAGGTTTGGTGCATCGGGACCGCGGCGTGCGCATGCGAGCGCGCTGCCTCGCGGACCCCGGCGCTGGGGTGCCCTCAACGTATTGAGCAACCCTCAGCACGAACGGGAGTTGGCTGGAGGATTCCTCAAGATCAGCCGATGCAACCTCAGGCTTCGCCCAAGATGATTCAAAACCGAACGAATTCGGATGTTCACGCCGTCGACACACGGCGCCGCGTAGCCTGATGCCATGCGCACCCGTGCCGACATCGAATGCTGGCTCACCGACATGGACGGCGTGCTCGTCCACGAGGAGCGGCCCCTCCCCGGCGCCAAGGAGCTCCTGCAGCAGTGGCAGGACCGCGGCGTCGAGTTCCTGGTGCTCACCAACAACTCGATCTTCACGCCCCGCGACCTCGCGGCGCGCCTCAAGGCATCCGGCCTCCACGTGCCCGAGGAGCGGCTGTGGACGAGCGCGCTCGCCACGGCCGACTTCCTGCACGACCAGATGCCGGGCGGCTCGGCCTTCGTGATCGGCGAGGCGGGCCTCATCACCGCGCTGCACGAGATCGGCTTCACGATGCGCGAGACCGACCCCGACTTCGTGGTGATCGGCGAGACGCGCTCCTACTCGTTCGAGGCGATCACGAAGGCGATCCGGCTCATCGCGGGCGGCGCGCGGTTCATCTCGACCAACCCCGATGCGACCGGCCCGAGCGCCAACGGCATCCTGCCCGCGACCGGCGCGATCAACGCGCTCATCACCAAGGCGACCGGCCGCGTGCCCTACATCGTCGGCAAGCCCAACCCGATGATGTTCCGCTCGGCGCTCAACAAGATCGGCGCCCACTCGGAGGTCACCGGCATGATCGGCGACCGCATGGACACCGACATCATCGCGGGCATGGAGGCGGGCCTGCACACGGTGCTCGTGATGACCGGCATCTCGGACCCGTCGCTCGTCGAGACCTACCCGTTCCGCCCCGACGAGATGCTCGAGGGCGTCTTCGAGCTCGTCGAGCCCGACGTGCCCGAGTCGGAGCTCGACGAGCCGCGCGCCGACGTCTGAGGCGCGATCCCCGTTCGCCGACCGGCCCTGTTCGCCGACCGGCCCGGTTCGCCGACCGGCCCGGTTCGCCGACCGGCTCTGTGCGCGGCCGGCCGGATAGTCCGGTCGGCGCTGCACGGAGCCGGTTGACGGACGACGAGAGCGCGGATGCGCGCGGGCGCGCGGGCGCTCAGGCCTCCGAGAGCAGGCGGATGACGAGCGCCCCGAAGGCGCCGAACGCCACGGCGACCGCGAGCGCCGCGGGCGCGACCAGCTGGTCGACGGGGCGGTGCGGCACCTCCCGCGCGTCGAGGCCGTCGAGGCGGATCCAGCCGAACAGCGCCGCGCGGCCGCGGCGCACGACCATGCCGCCGAGCGCGAGCGCGAGCAGCGCGGCGACGCCCGCGACGAGCAGCCACGCCCACGCGATCGTCGCACCCGGCGCCGCCTGGAACGGCGCGAGCGCGAGCGCGCCGAGCATCACCGGCAGCACCCACCACGTGGTGGGCGGCCCGAAGCCGCGCGCGACGACGATGCCGAGCAGCGCGCCGACGGCGAGCACGACGACGCCCATGAGCAGCCCGCCCCAGCCGGCCACCTGGCAGACGGTCTCGGAGTGCACGCCGCACGCGCCGTCGTCGAACGAGATGAGCAGCCCGCCGGCCTTCGCGGCCGAGGCCGCGCCGAAGCCGACCGCCGCCCACGACGTCACGAGCCCGAGCCATCCGGTGCCGGGCTCGCCCGCGACGATCCGCGGGGGCGGCTTGAGGAGGCGCTCGGCGAAGCTCACGCCTCCACGCTACGCCGCCTGCCGCGGCGCGGCCTCGCCCGAGGCGGCCCCCGCGTTCCGGTACCGATCCGCGGGTGCCGGGCTCGCGCATCTGCAGATCGGTACCGGAGACGGTCGGCCAGCGCCTAGGGTCGGGGGCGTGATCCCCAGCGACTGGATGCCGCACCGCCGCGCCGACGGCGAGGTGGTCGGCTACGTGCGCGAGGCCGGCGACGGCTTCCAGCCGATCGACCTGCTCGGCAGGCCGCTCGCCGAGCCGGGCGACTGGCTCGCCGCTGAGGAGCTGCTCGACGCGCACAGCCTCGCGTGGCTGACGGATGCCTTCCTGCTGTCGGTCGACGGAGCCGACGTGCGGGTGCGGGTCACCGAGCTCACCCCCGAGCTCGTGCGCGTGAAGCTCGACGACTTCGGCGCAGTCGGGCCGGGCGAGCCGCAGCGCTGGGAGCTGCCGGTGCCGACCGACGCGCTGCGCACCGCGCCGCCGCTCGCCGAGTGGCCGGGAGCCTAGGCGGGCTTCAGCAGCCAGGCGATGAGCAGCATCACCGGCAGCGACAGCAGCGTCGTCATGAGCACGATGTCGCGGGTGATGACGGTGCCGCGGTCGTAGCGCAGCGCGTACTGGTACATGTTCTGCGCGGTCGGCAGCGCCGCCATCACGGTGCACGCGTAGACGAGCTGCTCGTCGAGGCCGAACGCGAAGCGCGCGAGCAGGTAGGCGATCACCGGCATCGCGGCCGACTTCAGCGCGACGGCGAGCCACACCTCGCGGCGGCCGGTGCCCGGCTGCAGCGGCCGGTCGCCGCCGAGCGAGATGCCGAAGGCGAGCAGCATGAGCGGCACCGCGGCGCCGCCGAGGATCTCGAGGGGGGCGAGCACGGGCTGCGGCAGCTCGATGCCGAGCGCCGAGACGGCGGCGCCGAGGGCGGCGGCGATGAGCATCGGGTTGCGCAGCGGCTGCGTGACGATCGACATGAACGACGCGCGCCCGGCGGTGAGGATGTCGAGCGTCGCGAGCAGCAGCGGCGCGAGCACGAGCAGCTGCAGCAGCAGCATCGGCCCGACGAACCCGGCGTCGCCGATGACGTAGATCGCCACGGGCAGGCCGATGTTGTTGACGTTGGAGTACCCGGATGCGGTGGCGGCGAGGGCGATGCGGCTCGGGTCCTTCGTCAGCCAGAGGCGCGCGACGAGGGTATAGACGAGGGCGACGGCGACGAAGGCGAGCAGCGCCACGGCGAGCACGCTCGAGAAGAGCAGGCCCACGTCGGCCTCGCTCAGCACCATGAACAGCAGCGCGGGGCTCGCGGCGAAGAAGGAGGTGCGGTTGAGCACCAGCCGGCCCTCCTGGTCGACGACCTTCAGGCGCGCGAGCAGCCAGCCGACGAAGATGACGAAGCCGATGATGGCGAAGCCGATGAGCACTCCGCCCACGTGACCTCCCGCATCCGCCTGTCAGACATCAAGTGTGGCACGGCGGATGCGCCCGTCGATCACTGCGGGGAGAGCCCGAGGTCGTCGAGCGCGATGGCCGCGCGGTACTCGACGCCCGCCGCCTCGATCGCCGCCTGCGCGCCGGTGGCGCGGTCGACGATCACCGCGACGGCGACGACCTCGGCGCCGACCTTCCGCAGCGCCTCGATCGCCTTCAGCGGGCTGCCGCCCGTGGTGGAGGTGTCCTCGAGCACGACGACGCGCTTGCCGGCGAGGTCGGGCCCCTCGATCTGGCGGCCGCGGCCGTGGTCCTTCGGCTCCTTGCGCACGACGAACGCGTCGACCTCGAGCCCGCGGGCGAGGCCGCGGTGCAGCACGGCGTTCGCGAGCGGGTCGGCGCCCATCGTGAGGCCGCCGACCGCGGCGACGTCGGGGATGTCGGCGATGAGGTCGAGCAGCACGTCGCCGATGAGGGGCGCGGCGCGGTGGTCGAGCGAGAGCTTGCGCAGGTCGATGTAGTAGCTCGCCCGCTTGCCGCTCGTGAGGGTGAAGTCGCCGTGGAAGACGGCTTCGTCACGGATGAGCTGGATGAGCTGGTCGCGCGCGGTCACGCCCCTAGGCTACGGCCGCCCGCGTGCGGCGTCGGTCAGGAGGCGCGGGTGGGCGCCGGCATGAGGTCGCGGCGCGGCTCGCAGCCCGTGCGGGGCTCGCGGCCCGTCCAGGCGGCGAAGCGCTCGGAGCGCGTGGCGTCGGCGGGCGGCTCGATGGCCGGCTGGAAGATGCCCGGGCCGCGGATGGCGTCCTCGTCGGCGCCGTCGCGGTACGCCTCCATCCACTCGAGGAGCTCGGCCGGGAACTCGAGGTTGTGCGCGAGGCCGACCCGCGCCGCGCCCCAGCGGATGTCCCACGCGTGGAGGGCCATGTCGAGCGTCGGCATCGGCAGCGCCGCGAAGCGCTCCTCGTCGGCGTCGTGCGCGGCGGAGCGGAGCCGCATCGCGAGCTCCTCCCACTGCTCGACCGCCTCGAAGTCGCTGCCGCCCGCCATCACCGCGTCGTGCGGCGTCTCCGGGCCGTGCTCGCCGCGGGCCGCGCCGAGCAGCGCGGAGCCCGCGTGCTCGGCCTGCACGCCGGTCACGTGGCGGATGACGTCGGCGATCGACCAGGCGCTGCAGGCCGACGGGAGGCCCAAGCGGTCGGCGCCGGCTCTGGCCTCTGCCGAGAACAGATCGAGAGCCTGCAGGTAGCGGTCGCGCGCGATGCCCATCCCTCCATGATGCCCTGTCCCCCGCGCTGCGCCCCGATCCGCGCCCCGGCCCGCGCGATCCCGGGCGACCGGAGCGCCCGCGCGTGACGACGCATCCGCCGCGCCCGTAGGCTCGATCCCATGCGCATCGCCACCTGGAACGTGAACTCCGTGCGCGCCCGCACGGCCCGCATCGTCGACTGGCTCGAGCGCAGCGACGTCGACGTGCTCGCCATGCAGGAGATCAAGTGCAAGACGGAGCAGTTCCCCTACGAGGCGTTCGAGGCGGCCGGCTACGAGGTGCAGGCGCACGGCTTCAGCCAGTGGAACGGCGTCGCGATCGCCTCGCGGCTGCCGATGAGCGACGTCGAGCGCGACTTCCCCGGCCAGCCCGGCTACGCGAACACGGGCGACCCGGTGGTCGAGGCGCGCGCCATGGCCGCGACGGTCGAGGGCGTGCGGCTGTGGAGCCTCTACGTGCCGAACGGCCGTGAGCTCACCCACGCGCACTACGGCTACAAGCTCGAGTGGCTGCGCGTGCTCACGGGCCTGCTCGACGAGTGGCGCGGCCAGCCGCTCGCGCTCATGGGCGACTTCAACATCGCCCCGCTCGACACCGACGTGTGGGACATCGGCGTCTTCGACGGCGCGACGCACGTGTCGGAGCCCGAGCGCGCGGCGTTCGGGGCGCTGCTCGAGGCGGGCCTCGTCGACGTGGTGCGCGACCGCGCCCCTGGCTACACCTACTGGGACTACAAGGCGGGCCGCTGGAACAAGGACGAGGGCATGCGCATCGACTTCGTGCTCGGCAGCCCCGAGCTCGCCGAGCTCGTCTCGCGCGCCCGCATCGACCGCGACGAGCGCGCCGGCGACGCCCCGAGCGACCACGTGCCGGTGGTCGTCGACCTCGACCTCGAGACCGAGCTCGACGACGACCGGCCGATGATCTTCTGATGGCGGATGCGTCGGGGGTCGCCGCGTCGTCGGCGGGGGCGGGTGCACGGTGAGCGCCGAGGAGTGGGACGAGCTCGAGCCCGAGCGCGAGTGGACGCCCGCCGACCGGCTGCGGCTCGCGGCGTGGGTGCTGATCTTCGCGAACCTGCTGGGCGTGCTGCTGCTGTCGCCGGTCGGCGACAGCGCGATCGTGCAGGCTGCGGAGGCGGCCGGCACGGATGACGGCCCCGGGCGGCTGACGTTCTGGGTGTCGGTGCTCGGCGTGACGCTCGTCGGCAACGCGATCGGCGCGGCTGCCGCCGCGACCCGGCAGCGCTGGGCGATCGTGCCGCCGCTGCTCGCGGCAGCCGGGTGCTGGGCGGGCTTCGCCGCCGCATCCGCCCTGGTCTGACGGCGTCCCTCTCGCCGCTGGCCGGCGCGACGCGGCGAGCGACCTCTGCGTCGGCACAAGGTCTGCCGATGGTTGGCTCAAGCGGACGCTGCCGGGCCGAGGGGCCGAGAGAGGGATGGGATGGTGGACGCAGTTCGAGTTCCGCTCACAGGACAAGAGCTGGGCGAACGCCCCGACCGAGATGCAGCACGCCGGTCGGGGCGTCTTCGTGTCGGGGCGCTGCTGCGCTACGCGACGCTCGGGGGCTGCGGACGCTTGCTCGCGCGACCGTCGTCGGCGAGCGACGCCTCGAGCTCTGCCAGGCTGTCGCCCGAGACGCGCAGGAGCCGGCTCGTGACGGCCACCGAGAAGGCGCACACGACGAGGATCCACGACGAGACCATCGCGCCGGTGCCGACGCCCGACAGGTCGATGCCCGCGATGCGCGCGACGAAGGTCATGAGGAACATCACCATGCCGACGATCGTCGCGGCGCCGGGAAGCCAGAACGCCGAGACGACGCGCCAGTGCGCAGAGCGGGCGAGCACGAGCGCGGCCCACAGCAGCGAAGGGAGCCAGGTGACGGCGCCCCAGAGGGCGGCCGGCGAACCGATGCGATCGGAGGGGAGCACGGCGCCGAAGACGACGGCGGCCGTCACGATGGCGTGCAGCAGCAGCGTGACGCCGACCAGCGCGCTGGTCACGGCCACGGGCCTCGCGGCGCGCGTCGATCGCATGGACCTCCCCCTCCTGGGAGCGACAGTAGGCGGGGCCGCCCACGCCGCGCCACCTTCCGATGCCGCAATCTTCCGAATCCGAACGAATCTGGCGCATGAGGGATGCTCACGCAAAGGAATTGCGGCCGACGGCTGGCATCGGCGCCGCGCTCGAAACGGGCAGGAAAGCCGGGGCGGGCCACAAGATACGTGCGCGAAGGCGCCCATACGCTGGATTCACGCACCGATCCCGCGCCGCCAGCGCTCCGATCGCACCGCCGGATCACCGGCGCCGACACCGCCCAGGAGGCTCCCATGACGATGACCCAGGCCACCGCCGCCGACCTCCGCCAGCACCCCGCCTGGCTCCGCATCAAGGCAGCCGCGACGGCGCTGCAGCCGCTGCAGTCGAAGAACGGCTCCATCGAGGACGCCGCCCACCACGACGCCGCCCGCGGCCACGTCGCCGAGCTGGCCCGGGGCATCCGCGACATCGCCCCCGAGTTCCCGCACGACGCCGACTACCTCGCGCAGGCCGCGCTCGACTTCGAGCGCTGGGCGGCGGAGGGCTTCGGCGAGCCCGACTTCTTCGACGCCCTCGTGCGCTTCCAGCCGCAGCAGCACCGGGTCGACGGGCTGCAGCACCTCGTCGTCTTCCCGATGGTCACGCAGAACGGCTCGAGCGACCGGCTCGTCGAGGCCGTGCTGGTCGAGGTGATCTGGCCCGAGTTCATCGCCGAGCTCGAGGCCGGCGACTACGGCAACGCGCTCTTCGTGCCGCTGCGCTTCATCGACTTCACCGCCGGCTACGACACCAACTCGGCGGTGCTCTTCCCCGAGACGGTCGCGATGCGCGAGATCCCCGCCTTCACGTGGGGCGCGATCTTCCAGGACCGCGAGGCCGCCCGCTTCCGCCGCGTCGTCGAGGCCGCGTGCGAGGTCACGAAGCTCGAGCTGCCGGCCGACGCCGCCGAGATGCTCGCCGACCAGCGCCTGGCCGAGGAGACCTTCGTCATGTGGGACCTCATCCACGACCGCACCCACATGCGCGGCGACCTCCCCTTCGACCCGTTCATGATCAAGCAGCGCATGCCCTTCTTCCTCTACTCGCTCGAGGAGCTGCGCTGCGACCTGACCGCGTTCCGCGAGTCGGTCGCGATCGAGCGGCGCATCGCCGCCGATGAGCACGCCACCGACGCCGACCGCGACCTCGCGAAGCACGCGAAGCTCGTGCAGTACGCGGTCATCTTCGACCGCATCTTCCGCTTCGCGATCACCGGCACCCGCACCCGCAACTACGACGGCCTCGGCGGCCAGCTGCTCTTCGCGTGGCTGCACCAGCACCGCGTGCTGCACTGGACCGACACGCAGCTCGCCTTCGACTGGGACGAGGTGCCCGACGTCGTCAACAGGCTGGGCGAGGCGATCGAGCACCTCTACTGGCGCTCGATCGACCGGCCGAAGGTCGCGCACTGGCTCGCCGCGTACGAGCTCGTCTCCTCCGTGGTCGAGCCGCACCCCGCATCCGCCTGGAAGGCCGGCGAGCTGCCGCTCGACGGCACGCCCCGGCAGCTGACCGACCTCGTGATGGACGACGAGTTCCCGCTGTCGATGTTCTACGAAGCGTTCGAGAAGAAGATGCGCGACGTCATCGCCTCGACGAAGGGCATCACGGCCGAGACGGTCTGAGCCGAGCCCGCCGATGCGGCCCGTCCCCGAGCGCGGGGGCGGGCCGCATCCGCTGTACCCCGGCTGCCCCTTTCGCGCGTGGGCGCCGCGTCGTACGCTCAGCACGATCGCACAGGGCGACGCGAGGAGTCACGGGATGGCGACGATCGCCGCCTACACGAGCCCTGCGATCGGGCACCTGTTCCCGATCGCAGGCATGCTGCTGGAGCTGCAGCGACGCGGGCACCGCATCCGCCTCCGCACGCTCTCGAGCCAGGTGCGCGCCATGCGGCAGCTCGGCTTCGACGCCGACGCGATCGATCCGGCCATCGAGCAGATCGAGTTCGACGACTGGCACGCGCGCACCCTGCTCGAGGGCCTGAAGCGCACCGCCGAGATCTTCTGCAGCCGCGGCGAGCTCGACGGGCCCGACCTGCAGCAGCTGCTCGACGAGGCGCAGCCCGACCTCGTCATCACCGACATCAACACGTGGGGCGCCGCCGCCGTCGCCGAGCGCGCACGCCTGCCCTGGGTGGCGTTCTCGCCCTACACGCCGGCGATCGTCTCACGTGGCTGCCCGCCGTACGGCGCGGGCCTGCGCCCCGCGGTCGACGCGGCCGGGCGCCTGCGCGACGCGCTGCTCGAGCGCACCGTCACGGGTGTCGCCGTGCGGCTCGTCATGCCGCGAAGGTCGCGGGGCTGCCGCACGTGCGCTCGGTCGACGAGATGCAGCGGCTGCCGCCGCTCACCCTCGTGACG
This sequence comes from Agrococcus sp. GW821-FHT14H11, assembly GCF_058803545.1. Classification (NCBI taxonomy): domain Bacteria; kingdom Bacillati; phylum Actinomycetota; class Actinomycetes; order Micrococcales; family Microbacteriaceae; genus Agrococcus; species Agrococcus sp. GW821-FHT14H11. Next base: position 192,516 of record NZ_JBXAPA010000002.1, on the reverse strand, counting down.
ACGGCCGAGCCGCTCGAGTACCCGCACGACGACTGGGAGCCGCGGCTGCGCATGGTCGGCCCGACCTCCTGGGAGCCGCCCACCGCGCCGCCCGGGTGGCTCGCGGGCGTCGAGGGTCCGCTCGTGCTCGTGACCACCTCGAGCGAGTACCAGGGCGACACCGAGATCGTGAGGGCGGCCGTGCACGGGCTGCGCGACGAGCCCGTGACGGTCGTCGTGACGATGCCCGCGCGCGTGCGCCTCGGCATCGACCTGCCCAGCAACGCGCGCATCGTCGACTTCGTGCCGCACTCGGCGGTGCTCGAGCGGGCCGTCTGCGCCGTCACGCACGGCGGGATGGGCGTGACGCAGAAGGCGCTCGGGCTCGGCGTGCCGGTCGTGGTCGTGCCGTGGGGGCGCGACCAGCACGAGGTCGCCGCCCGCGTCGAGCACGCCGGCTGCGGCGTGCGCGTCAACCGGGGGCAGCTGAGCCCCGAGCGGGTGCGGGATGCGGTGCGCCGCGCCAGGCGGATGCGCGCGGGCGCCGAGGCGGTCGCCGCGGGCTTCGAGGCGGCCGGCGGCGCCGCCCGCGCCGCCGAGCTGGTCGAGGAGCAGCTGGCGCTGCAGCGGCGATGAGGCAGGCGCGCTCGCGGATGCCGCCGGCGCCCCATGCCCCGGCTGTCAGCGCCTGCGGCTAGCGTGGAGCGCACGCGGAGGCCACCGGCGCCGCCGCGATCCCCGATGTCGGGCTCCCGCGCTGGCGCGGCGAGGCCCCCGGTGCGCCAGGAGGTGCTGCGTGGCGCTGATCGCCGCCTACACGAGCCCCGCCATCGCGCACGCGTTCCCGTTCGCCGGCATCCTGCTCGAGCTGCAGGCGCGCGGGCACCGGATCCGGATGCGCACGCTCGCCTCCGAGGTCGACCGCATGCGCATGCTCGGCTTCGACGCCGACGAGATCGACCCCGCGATCGACCGCATCGAGTTCGACGACTGGCGGGCGCGCAGCCCCCTCGACGCCCTGCTCCGCCTGAGCGAGCTCTACTGCGCCCGCGGCGCGCTCGACGGCCCCGACCTGCAGCGCCTCATCGACGACTCGTGCCCTGACATCGTGCTCACCGACGTGAACACGTGGGGCGCCGCCGCGGTCGCCGAGCGGTCGGGGCTGCCGTGGATCGCGATCTCGCCCTATACGCCGGTGCTGCGCTCCCGCGGCCTGCCGGCGTTCGGCCCGGGCCTGCGGCCCGCGCGCGGCCTGTTCGAGCGCATGCGCAACGCCGCCATCGGGCGCGCGGTGCTCGACGTCGCGACCGCCCGGGCGATGCCGGCGATCAACGCGCTGCGCGCGGAGGTGGCCGGCCTGCCGCCGCGCGCCGACTTCGACGAGGTGCTGCGCCGGGCGCCGCAGATGCTCGTGACGACCGCCGAGCCGCTCGAGTACGCGCACGTCGACTGGGAGCCGCGCATCCGCATGGTCGGGCCCACGAGCTGGGAGCCGCAGGCGCCGACGCCGCCGTGGCTCGACGAGCTCGAGGGGCCGATCGTGCTCGTCACGACCTCGGGCGACTACCAGGGCGACACCGACATCGCGCGCGTCGCGCTCATGGCGCTCGCCGACGAGCCGGTCTCCGTCGTCGCGACCATCCCCGGCGACGCCCCGCTCGGCTTCGAGCCGCCCGCGAACGCGCGCATCACGCGGTTCCTGCCGCATTCGGCGGTGCTCGAGCGGGCGGTCTGCGCGGTCACGCACGGCGGGATGGGCGTGACGCAGAAGGCGCTCGGCCTCGGCGTGCCGGTCGTCGTCGTGCCGTGGGGGCGCGACCAGCACGAGGTCGCCGCCCGCGTCGAGCACGCCGGCTGCGGCGTGCGCGTCAACCGCGGGCAGCTGACTCCGGAGCGGGTGCGGGATGCGGTGCGCCGCGCCCGGCGGATGGGTGCGGGCGCCGAGGCGGTCGCGCGCGGCTTCGCGGCGGCCGGCGGCCCCGCCCGCGCCGCCGACCTCGTCGAGGAGCAGCTGGTGCTGCAGGCGCGGCGCTGACGCCGCACTGCCCGGGCCCCCGGAATGCCCCGGCCGCCTGCCGGGTTGCCCCGAGCATCCGCTGCTCGACCCCGGGAGGAACCCCATGGCGCAGATCACCGTCCTCGGCGCGACCGGCTTCGCCGGCGGCCACATCGCCCGCGAGGCCGCCGCGCGCGGCCACGAGCTGACCCTCGTCTCGCGCTCGACCCCGCAGGACGCCCCCGAGGGCGCCCGCGTCGTGCGCGGCTCGGTGCTCGACGGCGACGTGCTCGCGCAGGCGCTCGACGGCGCCGAGGTGGTCGTCGGAGCCCTCTCGCCCCGCGGCGACATGGAGGGCAGGGTGGCGGATGCGTACGCCGACGTGGCCGCGCGGCTCGCGGGCACCGGTGCGCGGTTCCTCATCGTCGGCGGCTACGGCTCGCTGCGCGACGCCTCGGGCCGCCGCATCGTCGAGACCGACGCGTTCGCGCCCGAGTACCGCCCGGAGTCGGAGGAGCTCCTCGACGCGTACGAGCGGGTCGCCGCGACCGACGTCGACTGGACGTACATCTCCCCTGCCGGCACCTTCGGCGCGTTCGCGCCCGACCAGTCGCGGCGCGGCGAGTACCGCACCGGCGGCGACACGGCGCTCGTCGACGCCGACGGCGCCTCGGCGATCTCGGGCCCCGACTTCGCGCTCGCGGTCGTCGACGAGATCGAGTCGGGCGCGCACCGGCGCGAGCACATCTCCTTCGCCTACTGAGCCTCGCGGCCGCGCATCGCGCACCTGGGCGAGCGCGGCGGCGGCGCGTATCGTCGGGGCATGAGCCTCATGGCGCGGGTGCCGAAGCGCACCCGGGTGCGCGAGGCGGCGCTCGGCCTCGCCACGCTCGCCCTGCTGCCGCTGCTGCTCGACCTGCCGCGCTGGATGCTTGCGGGCGTCGGCCCGATCACGACGCAGAGCGCGTGCCCGGCCGTGCCCGGGCCGGGCGGCTGCACGCCGGTCTACGCCGCGCGGGTCTCGGCCGTGATCGACGCGCTCGCGATCGCCGCGCCCGTGCTCGCGCTCGCGACGGCGGTGACGGTGCTCGTGCTCGTCGTGCAGGGGCGGCGCGCGTGGATGCTGGGCCTCATCGGGGCCGCGCTCACCGCCGCCGCGGTGCTCGTGCGCATCGACCTCGCGACGGTCAACGCCGGCTCGGCGTGACGGGGCAGACTGTCTGCATGCGCATCCTCATCGCCGGCGCCACGAGCGCGCTCGGGCACGCCACCGCATCCGCCCTCATCGAGGCGGGGCACCACGTGATCGCGGTCGGCTCCGACGCGGGGCGGCTCGGCATGGTCGACGCGAGCGAGCGCTTCGCGTGCGACCTGACCGACCTCGAGGCGGTGCGGTCGCTCGCCGAGGAGGTGGGCGAGCTCGACGGGCTCGTGCACCTCGTGGGCGGCTGGCGCGGCGGCGGCGGGCTCGCCGGCCAGTCCGACGAGGACTGGGCGTGGCTCGAGGCGCGGGTCGTGGGCACGCTGCGCAACACGACGCGGGCGTTCGCCGACGCGATCGGGCGGTCGGATGCGGGGGTCGTCGCGATCGTGTCGTCGACGGGCGTCGAGCACCCCACGGCCGGGAACGCGAACTACGCGGCGCTCAAGGCCGCGGCCGAGGCGTGGGTCACGGCGGTGGGGCACGCGCTGCGGGCGACGCCGGCGCGCGTCGTCGTGAAGCGCGTGAGGGCGCTCGTGTCGGATGCCGACCGGGCGGCCCAGCCCGAGCGCGACTTCGCGGGCTCGACCGACGTCGCCGACCTCGCGGCCGAGCTGGTCGCGGAGTTCGGGCCGCAGCCCTCGTTCGACTGACGCGCGCCGCGCGCGCCGCGCATCCGCTCTCCCCGTTCGTCGACCGGCCAGGTGCGCGCCCGACCGGATAGTCCGGCCGGCAGCGCACGGAGCCGGTCGACGAACGGCGGCGCCGCGGCTCAGGCGTCGGTGCGCGTGAGCACGAAGACCGGGATGAGGCGCTCGGTCTTCTGCTGGTAGTCGGCGTACGGCGGCCACGCCTCGCACGCGCGCGCCCACCAGGCGTCGCGCTCGGCGCCCGGCTCGAGCTCGCGCGCGAGGTAGTCGTGCTTCTCGGCGCCGTCCTGCAGCTCGACGTGCGGGTGCTTCGTGAGGCTCCAGTACCAGACGGGATGCGTCGGGGCACCGCCCTGCGACGCCACGACCGCGTAGTCGCCGTCGTGCTCGACGCGCATGAGCGCGGTCTTGCGCAGCTTGCCGGTCTTCGCGCCGACGCTCGTCAGCACGATGATCGGCCGGTCGCGCAGGAGGTTGCCCTCGGTGCCTCCCGAGGCCTCGTAGGTCTCGGCCTGCGTGCGCGCCCACTCGGAGGTGCTCGGTGCGCACTCGCCCTGCAGCGGCATGGTGCTCCTTCGCTCGATGTCCGTCGGGAGAACGCGACTGCGCCGGCCGCCATTCCCGGCGACCGGCGCAGCGTGCCCGACGTTCGTCAACCGGCCCTGTGCCTCGCCGACCGGACTATCCGGCCGGCCGCGCACGCAGCCGGTTGACGAGCGGTGCCCGCAGCCGAGCGAGCCGAGCGAGGCGGGCTGGCGGGCGCGGATGCGGGTCGGCGCGCAAGGAGGCAGGGAGGCGCGCGGCGCCTACAGCCGCCCGACGCGCGTCACGCGCACGACCGCGGCCCCCGCATCCGCCGACGCCTGCAGGTCGATGGTCGCCCAGATGCGCCAGTCGTGGTCGCCCGCCGGGTCGGCGAGGATCTGCTGCGCCTGCCACTCGTGCGGCGCCTCGTCGATGACGAGCATACGCGAGCTGCGCGCGTCGGCGCCGGTGCCGATCGCGCCGTGCTCGTCGAAGTAGGCGTCGAGCGCATCGGCCCACGCGTCGGCGTCGAAGCCGGAGGCCGCGTCGAGCTCGCCGAGCTCGTCGACCTTGTCGAGCGCCGCGAGCTGCACGCGCCGGAACAGCTCGTTGCGCACGAGCACCCGGAACGCGCGCGGGTTCGCCACGACCGACGGCGGCGGAGGCGGCGCGATGGGCGCCTCGCCCGGCTCGGTCGGGTGCATGAGCTGCTCCCACTCGTCGAGCAGGCTCGAGTCGACCTGCCGCACGACCTCGCCGAGCCACTCGATGAGGTCGAGCAGCTCGTCGGTCTTCGCCTCGTCGGGCACCGTCTGGCGGATCGCCCGGTAGGCGTCCGACAGGTAGCGCAGCACGAGCCCCTCGCTGCGCGCGAGCCCGTAGTGCTGCACGTAGTCGGCGAAGGTCATCGCCCGCTCCCACATGTCGCGCACCACCGACTTCGGCGAGAGCGCGAAGTCCGACACCCACGGCTGCGACGACGCGAAGACCGCGAGCGCCTCGGTGAGCAGCTCCTCGAGCGGCTTCGGGTGCGTGACCGCCTCGAGCAGCTCCATGCGCTGCTCGTACTCGATCCCCTCGGCCTTCATCGCCGCGACGGCCTCGCCGCGGGCGAGGAACTGCTGCTGCGACAGGATCGGCCGCGGGTCGTCGAGCGTCGACTCGATGACCGAGATGACGTCGAGCGGATGCGTCGGGTCGGCGGGGTCGAGCATGTCGATGACCGCGAGCGCGAACGGCGAGAGCGGCTGGTTGAGCGCGAAGTTGGGCTGCAGGTCGACGGTGAGGCGGATGCGCGGGGGCGCGTCGGGGTCGTCGGGATCGGGATGCTGCTCCACGACGCCGGCGGTGCGGAGGGTGCGGTAGATCGCGAGCGCGCGGCGCTGCAGCGCGAGCTGTGAGGCGCGCGGCTCGTGGGTGGCCTCGATGAGCTCGCGCACCTCGGTGAAGGCGTCGCCGCCGCGGCCGATGATGTTGAGCAGCATCGAGTGGCTGATCTGCATGTGCGACACGAGCGGCTCGGGGTCGGCGTCGATGAGCTTCTCGAACGACGGCTGCCCCCAGGAGACGAAGCCCTCGGGCGCCTTCTTGCGCACGAGCTTGCGCCGCTTCTTCGGGTCGTCGCCCAGCTTGGCGAGCTGCTTCGCGTTCTCGGCCTCGTGCTCGGGCGCCTGCGCCACGACCGTGCCGGCGGTGTCGTAGCCGGCCCGGCCGGCACGGCCCGCGATCTGGTGGAACTCGCGCGCCGTGAGCTGCCGCATCCGCTGCCCGTCGAACTTCGTGAGCCCCGTCAGGAGCACGGTGCGGATGGGCACGTTGATGCCGACGCCCAGGGTGTCGGTGCCGCAGATGACCCGCAGCAGGCCCTGCTGCGCGAGCTGCTCGACGAGGCGGCGGTACTTCGGCAGCATGCCCGCGTGGTGCACGCCGATGCCGCTGCGCACGAGCCGCGAGAGCGTCTGCCCGAAGCGCGTGGTGAAGCGGAACTCGCCGATCGCCTCGGCGATGCGGTCGCGCTGCTCGCGGTCGATGATCTTCACCGAGGTCAGCGCCTGCGCCCGCTCGAGGGCGGCGGCCTGCGCGAAGTGCACGATGTAGACGGGCGCGCGCTGGGTGGCGAGCAGCTCCTCGATCGTCTCGTGCACGGGCGTCATCGCGTACTCGAAGCTGAGCGGCACGGGGCGCTCGACGCCGGTGACGAGTGCGGTCTCGCGGCCGGTGCGCTCGGTGAGGTCGCGGGCGATGCGCGTGACGTCGCCGAGCGTGGCCGACATGAGGATGAACTGCACGTGCGGCAGCGTGAGCAGCGGCACCTGCCACGCCCAGCCGCGCTGCGAGTCGCCGTAGAAGTGGAACTCGTCCATCACGACCTGGTCGACCTCGGTGCGCTCGCCGTTGCGGAGCGCCAGGTTGGCGAGGATCTCGGCGGTGCAGCAGATGATCGGGGCGTCGGCGTTGACGGATGAATCGCCCGTCACCATCCCGACGTTCTCGGCGCCGAAGACCTCGACGAGGGCGAAGAACTTCTCGCTCACGAGCGCCTTGATGGGCGCGGTGTAGAAGGTGCGCTTCCCCTGCGCGAGCGCCGCGAAGTGCGCGCCGGTCGCGACGAGCGACTTGCCGGTGCCGGTGGGCGTCGAGAGGATGACGTTCGCGCCGCTGACGACCTCCATCAGCGCCTCCTCCTGCGCCGGGTAGAGCGGCAGGCCGCGCTCGGCCGACCAGGCGGCGAACGCCTCGAACGCGGCGTCGGGATCCCAGGTCGCTGGGGCGTGGTCGAGGAGGGGCATCATTGGCAGGTCCTTCATGCTCGGTGACGGTCGAGATGCGCCGGTGCACTTCGAAGCGGCGGTCAGTCCAAGCGGTCGCGCACTGCGTCAGCGAATCGGGGAGTTCCAGCGCGCGCCAAGGCCAGGAGATAGTCGTCCATCGTCATCGCGGGCGAGTCGTAGTTCGCAACGACCTCCTCGAGGGCGCGGATGGTCGCCCCGGGGTAGAGATCGAGCTGGTCGAGCAGGAAGTCGTCCGGATGCACCACCTCTACGTCGTACGCTTCGGTCGAGTCGGCGGGGAAGTCCTTGCCATTGAAGGTGACGAGCACCTCGGCACCGCCTCGGACGGCTGCGGCGAGGACGTGCCGGTCTTTCGGATCGTTCGTCATCTGGTCGATCAGTGACTCATGCCCGCTGACCATGGCGTCGGGGAAGAAGGCGACCATCGTGCAGATGCGCTTCTCCACGAGCGCTGCGCGTTCGCCGTTCGCGACCAGGTTGCGCCGAAGCTCGGTCAGGATGTCCTGCGACCAGAGTGGCCGGAAGAGGCCGTGCTCGGCGAGCGTCAGGATGCAATCGTTCAGCAGCGCCCCGTAGAGCACGTTGGTGTCGAAGAGTGCGGGAAACCTCACTCGCCCGGCATCTCCGAAAGCCGCTGAATCTGACTCGGCGATCCTGTCTTCTCCGTGGCGTCCAGATTGGCTCGTGCGAGATCCCTGAGCGCCTCGCGTCGCTGGGCACTGAACGACTGCTGGTAGTCGAGGAGGTCATGCAGTCGCACGCGCCGGTGCCGCCCGGGCTGCTCGAACGGGATCGCCCCGGACTCGAGAAGACGAACCAGCGTCGGTCGGCTGACGCCAAGGAAGTCCGCTGCCTGCTGCGTCGTCATCGTCATGCCTTGTGGCACGACAGTGATGCCCTTGCCCGCGGCCAACGCGTTCGTCACCTGATCCAGGATTCGAAAGATCTCCTCTGGGATCGGACGAGCTTCGCCCGTGGGATCCACGAGGGCCGCCTGGCTGGAGTTCTGCGCGAGATGCGCTTCCAACTCACGCATGAACTCTGCGAAGTTGAGCAGTTGTTCGCGATTGCCTTGGTCGGGCAGGTATGTGCGGGCGTTCTTGGAGCCGTTACCTGCGGCCGTTGCGGTGCTCATACCGCTCACCATACTCGAGAAACGGAAAAATCGAACGCACAGTCGTCGGAGCGGATGCTGGCGGAGCCCTGAGCCCACGGTGTCGGCGACGGGACTACCGTGCGAGCATGCACCTCGCAGCGCCTCAGCACGCGGCACCGGCCGCACCGGCCCGCGTGCCCGCCGGGATGGCGTCCGTCGGCGCGGCGCTGGCCGCGCTGCTGCTGCCGCTCGCGTCGCTCGCGATGCGAGCACCGGAGGGCGCCGCCGAGCTGCTGTGGGTCGCCGGCTGGGCGTGCGCGGCCTGGGCCGCGATCGCAGCGGTCAGTGCGGTGGTGCTGCTCGTGCGCGAGCGCACCGCCATGTCGCGACGCACCACCCGGACGACCGTGCAGCTCATCGGCTTCGCGGTCGCGCTGCTCGCGGTCACCGCCTGGTTGCATCCGTTCGCGGGGTCGGGGGGTGGCGCGGGCTGAGCCGCGCCCGAGCACCCCGGCCGACGGCCTGCGCCGCAGAATCCGTCGGCGGTAGAATCGCCTGTGCTCCCCCACCAGTCGGCCCCCTCCGGCGCGCCCGAAGACGCCGCCGCAGACGCGCCCGCGACGCTCTCGCCCGACGACGTCGCCACGACGCTCCGCGTGCTCGAGACGCTCCACCGCATGGACCGCGACGACCCCGCCTACGTCGCCGTGCGGCAGGCGACGGCCAACATGTTCAAGGAGGTCAAGCTCGCGAGCCGCAAGGCGAAGCACGCGCGCATCCAGGCCGCCGACCGCGCCGTCGTCGCGGCGACCGCCACGGGCGCGCCGGATCGCATCGACGACGAGACCCGGGGCATCCCCCTCGCCACCCGGGCCGCCGCGCCCACCGCCGGCACGCTCATCCGCTCGCGCGGCTGCTACATCTGCAAGCAGCAGTACACGCTCGTCGACGCGTTCTACCACCAGCTCTGCCCGACGTGCGCGGCGATGAGCCACGCCAAGCGCGACGCGCGCACCGACCTCACCGGCAAGCGCGCGCTGCTCACGGGCGGCCGGGCGAAGATCGGCATGCACATCGCGCTGCGGCTGCTGCGCGACGGCGCCCACACGACCATCACCACGCGGTTCCCGAGGGATGCGGTGCGGCGGTTCTCGTCGCTGCCCGACTCGGGCGAGTGGCTCGACCGGCTCAAGGTGGTCGGCATCGACCTGCGCGACCCGGCGCAGGTGGTCGGGCTCGCCGAGGAGGTCGCCGCGGCCGGGCCGCTCGACATCCTCATCAACAACGCGGCGCAGACGGTGCGGCGCTCGCCCGGCGCCTACGCGCCGCTCGTCGAGGCCGAGCTCGCGCCGCTGCCCGACGGCCCGCTGCCCGAGCTCGTGACCTTCGGGCACACGAACGACGCGCATCCGCTCGCCCTCGCCGCCTCGGTCGCGGCGCACCCGATCCTCGCGAGCGCCGCCCGCACGGCCGACGAGCTCACGCAGCAGGCGATGGCCGCGGGCTCGTCGTCGCTCGAGCGGCTGGCCGCCGGCACCGCGATCGACGCGGGCGGGCTCGTGCCCGACGAGGAGCACAGCAACAGCTGGACGCAGCACGTCGACCAGGTCGAGCCGCTCGAGATGCTCGAGGTGCAGCTGGCCAACATGACGGCGCCGTTCCTGCTGGTGTCGAAGCTGCGGCCGGCGCTCGCCGCCTCGACCGCCCGCCGCACGTACATCGTGAACGTCTCGGCGATGGAGGGCGTCTTCGGCCGCGGCTACAAGGGCCCGGGCCACCCGCACACGAACATGGCGAAGGCCGCGCTCAACATGCTCACGCGCACGAGCGCCCGCGAGATGTTCGAGCGCGACGGCATCCTCATGACCGCCGTCGACACCGGCTGGATCACCGACGAGCGGCCGCACTTCACGAAGGTGCGGCTCGCGGAGGAGGGCTTCCACGCGCCCCTCGACCTCGTCGACGGCGCCGCCCGCGTCTACGACCCGATCGTGCGCGGCGAGGCGGGCGAAGACCTCTTCGGCGTCTTCCTGAAGGACTACGCGCCGGGGTCGTGGTGACCGCTCCCCTTCCCTCCCGCTGGCGACTCCCCGCCCGCTGGTCGAGGAGCGGCCGCAGGCCGCGTCTCGAGACCACCCCGTGACCAGCGCCGCCGACTCCCTCGCCGCCCTCCCCCTCGGCACCCGCGTCGTCGTGCGCTACCGCCTCCACGGCGACACGCACCGGGCGACGGATGCGCTCGGCGACCTGGTCGCGCTCGACGCGGTGAGGTGCACGGTCGCCACACGTCGCGGCGACGTCGAGATCGCCCTGGCCGACGTGCTGCTGGCGAAGCCGGTGCCGCCGCCGCCCGCACCGCGCCCGCGATAGCCGTCGCTGTGCGCTGCCCGCTGGCGTCCAGCGTGCAGGCGTACGCTCCGAGCAGAGAGACCCGCAGCACCGCCGCGACTTGAGGAGAGCAGCCGCATGGACGCCACTTCCGACGCCGACGACCGAGACATCCGCCGCACCGACGGCACCCGCTCGCCCGCCGAGCCGACCCGCACGACGGCCGCGATGCCCGCCTCCGGTGCCACGACGGGCACGACCGCCGACACCACGGCGAGCACGACCCCGGTGCACGACGACCGCCCGCGCGTCGTGCTCGACTCCTCGCTCGACGGGCACCAGAAGCAGGGCGTCAGCGGCGGCACGTGGATCGCGCTCATCCTCGGCGCGCTCATCCTCGTGATGCTGCTCATCTTCATCCTGCAGAACAACGTGCCGGCCGACTTCGCCTACCTCGGCTTCGAGTTCAGCCTGCCGCTGGGCGTGGCGATGCTCTTCGCGGCGATCGCGGGCGTGCTCGTGGCGGCGCTGCTGGGCTCGATCCGGCTGCTCAAGCTGGGCCGCCGCGTGCGCAAGCTCGAGGCGGAGCGCGAGTCGATCAAGCGCGCGCTGCGCTGAGGCTCAGCGCCGGCTCGTCGGCAGATGTGTGAGCATCGGCTGTCATCCGCCCAGGTTGCGAGCCCTTGCCCGCACATCTGTCTGCCGTGGGGCAGGGGAGCACGCGGATAGCGTGGGGTCGTGGCGATCGACAAGACCGAGACCGGGGTGACCGTGCGCCCGGCGGTGATCGCGCTGCTCACCGACGCCGCGCTCGTCACGCTCTTCGCATGGGTCGGGTTCGCGACGCACAGCCCCGACGCGGTCAGCGCCTGGGGCATCGCGATGACGGCGTGGCCGTTCCTCGTCGCGCTCGCCGTCGGCTGGGTCGTGAGCGTCGCGTGGCGGGCGTCACTCGCCGCGCTGCGCACCGGGGTGCCCGTCTGGCTCGTCACCGTCGGCGGCGGCATGCTGCTGCGCGTGCTGCTCGGCCAGGGCACCGCGCTGCCGTTCGTGATCGTGGCGACGCTCACGCTGCTGGTGCTGCTCGTCGGCTGGCGGCTCATCGCGGCGGCCGTGCGGCGCGCACGCGCACGCGCGCGCTGACCCGCCCGAGCCGGGCACCGCATCCGCCCGGCCCTCCCTGCGTTCGTCAACCGGCCAGGTGCGCGCCCGGCCGGATAATCCGGTCGGACACCAAGGGAGCCGGCTGAACAACGGCGGGCGGCAGCGGCACCGAGCCGCCCGCCCGTCACGCGCCAACGCGAGCACCGTTCGCCAACCGGCCAGATGCGAGCCCAGCCGGATTATCCGGTCGGCGGCGCACTGAGCCGGTCGGCGAACGGGCGGCTAGGCTCGGAAGCCCCGTCACCCTGGAGGACACCGCCGTGCCCGCAGCGCCCACGCCCGAGACCGCCCGCACCCACGCCGAGGACCTCGCCGACTTCGTCGCCGCATCCCCCTCGAGCTTCCACGCCGCGGCCGAGGTCGCCCGCCGTCTCGAGGGCGCCGGCTTCGCCGCGCTGCAGGAGACGGATGCGTGGCCCGAGCAGCCGGGCAAGTACCTGGTGGTGCGCGACGGCGCCGTGATCGCGTGGGTCGTGCCGCAGGGCGCGACCGCCACCACCCCCGTGCGCGTCTTCGGCGCCCACAGCGACTCCCCCGGCTTCAAGCTCAAGCCCAAGCCCACGACCGGCCGGCTCGGCTGGCTGCAGGCGGGCGTCGAGATCTACGGCGGCCCGCTGCTCAACTCGTGGCTCGACCGCGAGCTGCGCCTCGCCGGCAGGCTCGTGCTCGACGACGGCTCCGAGGTGCTCGCGGCGACCGGGCCGCTGCTGCGCCTGCCGCAGCTGGCGATCCACCTCGACCGCACCGCCAACGAGGGCTTCGCGCTCGACAAGCAGGCGCACACGCAGCCCGTCTGGGGCCTCGGCGCGCCCGACTCGGCCGACCTGCTGGCCGAGCTCGCCGCATCCGTCGACGGTGCGAAGGTCGATGCGGCGCGCATCCGCGGCTTCGACGTCGTCGTCGCCGACGCGGCGCGCGGAGCGGTCTTCGGGCACGACGACGCGTTCCTCGCGGCCGGCCGGCTCGACGACCTCGCGAGCGTGCACGCGGGCGTCGTGGCGCTCGCAGCCGCGGCCGACGGCTTCGACGGCGACCACATCCCGATGCTCGCGGTCTTCGACCACGAGGAGATCGGCTCGGCGACCCGCTCGGGCGCGGCCGGCCCGTTCCTCGAGGACGTGCTCGAGCGCATCGGCCTCGCGCTCGGCGCCGACCGGGCAGAGCGGATGCGCGCGGTCGCGTCGTCGTGGTGCGTCTCGAGCGACGTCGGGCACTCGGTGCATCCGAACTACGCCGAGAAGCACGACCCGGCGGTGCGCCCGGTGCTCGGCTCGGGACCGATCCTGAAGATCAACGCCAACCAGCGCTACGCGACCGACGGCGCGGGCGCCGCCGCCTGGCACGGCTGGTGCGACGCGGCGGGCGTGACGAGCCAGGAGTTCGTCTCGAACAACCAGGTGCCGTGCGGCTCGACGATCGGCCCGATCACGGCGACGCGGCTCGGGATCCGCACGGTCGACGTGGGCATCCCGATCCTGTCGATGCACTCGGCCCGCGAGCTCGCGGGCGTGAGCGACCTGCATGACCTGACGCGGGCGGCGGGGGCGTTCTTCGGGGGCTGACCGCTGCGGCCCCTCCGCTGGTCGAGCCGCGCGCGGAGCGCGCGAGTCGAGGCCGCTGCCGCACCCGCTGGTCGAGCCGCGCGCGCAGCGCGCGAGTCGAGACCACTGCCCCGCCGCACCGCTGGTCGAGCCGCGCGCGGAGCGCGCGAGTCGAGACCACTGCCACGGTGCAGCGGAGTGGTCTCGACTCGGACGGCCGCCTCCGGCGGTCGTCCGGCTCGACCAGCGGAGGGGTGGTCGTCCGGCTCGACCAGCGAGAGAGGCCTACCCCTCCTGCCGCCTCACGATCTCGGCGATCCAGATGGGGGCGAAGGGCGACGTGCAGTTCGGCGGCGTCGGGTAGTCCTTCAGCACCTCGAGCCGCTCGCCGATCGCGATCGCGCGGGCGCGTAGCGCCGGGTGCGCGATGCCGATGTGCGCGAGGCACTCGTTCATCGCCCACTGCAGCCGCGCCGGCGCATCCCGCATCTCGGCCTCGATCGTGTCGAGCAGCCCGGGCAGGTCGAGCCCGTCGGGGGCCTTGCGCACCCGCTCGGAGGTCAGGGCCCATCCGGCGCTCGCGACCACCGCATCCGCGTCGTCGAACCACCGCTGCCGCAGCGCCTCGGCGTGCGGCGACTTCTTCACGACGTAGTTGACGAGCCAGTCGTGCACCTTGGGCGCGCGCGCCTCGCGCAGCATCGCGTCGAGCTCGTCGGCGGTGAACGCCTTCGGCCGGCAGACGAGCAGCGCGAGCAGCCGCGCAGGGGTGTCGCCCGTCGCCCAGAGCTCGACCGCGAGCTCGTGCTGCGCCCCCAGCCGCTTGGCGATCGCGCGCAGCTTCGACAGGTTGACACCGTGGTCGTCGCCGTGCCGCTCGTTGACCTCGCGCATGCGCGGATCCTCGAGCGCCGCGAGCTCTGCCCGCAGGTCTTCGACCGACTCCTCAGCCACCGCATCCCCCGTTCCCGTGTGGGGCTCAGCGTAGCCAGGCCGGCAGGCAGCAACACGTCAAGCCCGCTTGACAGTCAAAGAGACTTGACTGTACGGTCTCCTTGACACCCCGACGAGAGAGACGCCATGACCGACGCCCCCGCCACCCGCACCACCAGCCGCTTCGGCCGCGCCCGCTTCGGCGGAGGCACGCCGGCGCTCCTCTCCGCGAGCCTGCTCGGCGGCGCCGCGATCTCGAGCGCCCTCGGCGGGCTCTACGCCGCGCTCGGCGGCCAGGGCGACCAGGGCGATGCATGGCTGCGATTCACCGTGATGGCCGTCGTCACGCTCCCGGTCGCGGCCGCGCTCGTCTGGGCGGCGTCGGTCGATCGCTCGAGCCTGACGGATGCGACGGAGCACCCCGAGGACTCGGTCGAGTCGGCGTGGTTCGACCGGGCCGCCCGCGGCGCCTTCGGCGACACCTTCATGACGGTCGGGCTCGCGGCCGCCGCGTTCTCGATCACCGGACTGCAGGTCGACACCGGGCTCCTGCTGCTCGGCCTCGCCACCCTCATCGGCGTCGACGTGGCCGTGCGCTACCTGCTCGCGAAGCGGGCGGACGCCTGATGCGCAACTCGCTGCCCGAGCGGCGGCAGGAGCGCGGCTGGTCGCAGCAGCGGCTCGCCGACGAGCTGGGCGTCTCGCGCCAGACGGTCATCTCGATCGAGAAGGGCCGCTTCGACCCGTCGCTGCCCGTCGCGTTCCGGCTCGCGGCCGTCTTCGAGTGCCGCATCGAGGAGCTCTTCTCGCCCGAGTGACGCCCGGGCGGCGGCGCTACTTCAGCTGCCCGCGGATCTCGCCCGGAGGGTTCGTCGGGGTGTGCACGTTGACGTAGTAGCCGCGCGGGTTCGCGTCGATGGCCGCGAGCAGCATCGGGTCGGCAGTCGTGCACGCCTCCACCGCGAAGCTCGTCGCGGGCTCGACGGAGAGCGGCACGACCACTGGCCCGGCGGCGTTCCGCGGTGCGACGTGGATGTGCGCCGCGGCCGCAGGAGCCGACAGCCCGTCGACCTCGAGCGTGTAGCAGAGCTGGTCGCCGTCGATCTCGTAGCTGAACCAGCCGTGGGCGCCGAAGGCGTTCGGCGCGGGAACCTCCTGCCCGCCGTTCAGCGGGATCGCGGGGGCGGCGTTCGCGGCGGCGGTGCCGACGAAGGCGAAGGCGGCGACTGCCGCGATGGCGACGGCGGCGGTGCGGGTGGGTCGAGTCGTGCGCATGATCGTGCTCGCTTCTGTGGAGCCGGGGTGTGGAGCCGGGGTGGATGTGCTCGGGACGCTACGCTCGGCCACCGACCCCCACAAGGCCCCGAAAACCGGAGCCGCGCAGCCCGCGCTCGCCGAGCATCCGCTGGGAGACCCGCCCCGCGTCGGGCCTCAGCCCTCCCCGCCCAGCTGCCGCGTCATCCGCCCGTGCATCTGCACCGACGAGGCGTTGAGCCCGTGCAGCTCGACGCGCTTGCCGAGACGCTCGTACTTCGTCTCGATCGCGTCGAGGGCGGCGACGGTGGATGCGTCCCAGATGTGCGAGCGCGAGAGGTCGATGACGACGTGGTCGGGGTCGTCGGTGTACTCGAACTGCGTCGTGAGGTCGTTGGAGGAGGCGAAGAACAGCTCGCCCTCGACCGTGTAGTGCGCGGCCGCACCGCCGTCGGACTCGCGCACGTCGCGCGTCACCGACTGGAAGTGCGCGACCCGGCGGGCGAAGAGCACCATCGCGGCGATGACGCCGACGATGACGCCGATCGCGAGGTTGTGGGTCAGCACGACGACCACGACGGTGATCACCATCACGAGCGTCTCCGACAGCGGCAGGCGCCGCAGGGTCGCCGGCTGGATGGAGTGCCAGTCGAAGGTGCCGACCGAGACCATGATCATCACGGCCACGAGCGCCGCCATCGGCACGAGCCCGACGATGTCGCCGAGCGCGACGATCAGCACGAGCAGGAAGACGCCGGCGAGGAAGGTCGACACGCGCGAGCGGGCGCCGGAGGCCTTCACGTTGATCATCGTCTGGCCGATCATGGCGCAGCCGCCCATGCCGCCGAAGAGGCCCGAGAGCACGTTCGCGACGCCCTGGCCCCACGACTCGCGCGTCTTGTCGGAGTGCGTGTCGGTGACGTCGTCGACGAGCTTCGCCGTCATGAGCGACTCCATGAGGCCGACGAGCGCCATCGCGATGGCGGTCGGGCCGATGATGCCGAGCGTCTCGAGCGTGAGCGGCACGTCGGGGAAGAAGAGCGACGGCAGGCTGCGCGGCAGCTCGCCCTGGCTGCCGACGTCGGGCACCTGCCAGCCGAAGAGCAGCACGGCGCCGGTGAGCAGGATGATCGCGAACAGCGGCGCCGGCACGACCTTCGTCAGCCGCGGCATCACGACGAGGATCAGCAGCCCGACCGCGACGAGCGGGTAGACGAGCCACGGCACGCCCACGAGCTGCGGGATCTGCGCCATGAAGATGAGGATCGCGAGCGCGTTGACGAAGCCGACCATGACGCTGCGCGGGATGAAGCGCATGAGCTTGGCGACGCCGACGAGGCCCATCACGACCTGCAGGATGCCGGCGAGCAGCACGGTGGCGATGAAGTAGTCGAAGCCGTGGTCGCGCATGATCGGCGCGATGACGAGCGCGATGGCGCCGGTCGCGGCGGTGATCATGGCGGGTCGGCCGCCGAGGAAGGCGATCGAGATCGCCATCACGGCCGACGAGAAGAGGCCGACGGCGGGGTCGACGCCGGCGATGATCGAGAACGAGATGGCCTCGGGGATGAGCGCGAGCGCCACGACGAGGCCGGCGAGGGCCTCGCGGGTGAGCATGCGCGGGTTGCGCAGCACGGTCGTGACGGATGGGTTGTCGCGGTAGCGGGCGCGGTCGCGCGTCGCGGTGGTGGTCATGGGGCTCCTTCGAGAGCGAGTGGATGCGCGGGCATGCCGCAGCGAGGTCAGAGTGCGTGAGCGCGTCGTCGCGCGGGGCCGATCCAGCCGACAGGCGAGAATGGATGGCGTGGTCGAAGAGCTCGACCGGAATGACTCTACCCTAACGTGAGGGGAGAGTTGCCGAGGGAATGGTGCGATGACCGACGAGACGATGCACATCGGTGAGCTCGCGGAGCGCACCGGCCTCTCGCTGCGCTCGCTCCGCCACTGGGACGAGGTCGGACTCGTGCGCGCCTCGGGCCGCAGCGAGGGGGGCTTCCGCCTCTATACGGCCGCCGACGAGCAGCGCGTGCGGCTCATCATGCGCATGAAGCCCTTCGGCTTCACGCTCGACGAGATCGGCGAGCTCGCCGACGCCATCGACGCCTCCCCTACCGATCCGCTGTCGGCGCTGCCCGCCGAGCGCGCCGACTTCTTCCGCACCGAGATGCGCGCGCGGCGCGACAAGCTCGCCCGGCAGCTGGCCGACGCCGACGACCTGCTGCGCCGCGTCGAGCCCTAGCCGCCCGACCGGGGCGACCCCTCAGCCCACCGCCACCGACGCCTCCTCGAGCTCGCCGGCCGCCCGCGCCCGCAGCAGCTTCTTCCGCACGACCGGCCAGAAGAGCGCGAGCGCGCCGGCCGCGATGAGGCTCGTGAGCACCTGCGCGCGCCCGCCCTCGGAGCCGAGCATGATCACGACGATGCCGATGGCCGCCGCGATGAGCACGATGTTGAGCACCGGGAACAGCCAGACCTTGAGCTTCAGCTGGGCCTGCTCCTCCGGCGTCATGCGCGCGCGCAGGCGCCACTGCGTGACGGCGATGAAGACGAAGACGAAGAGCGCCACGAGGCCGGTGGAGTTCATGATGAACTCGTAGATGCCCGAGCTCGGCGCGATGAAGTTGACGAGCGTCGCGACGAGGCCGCCGGCGGTCGACGCGATCACGGCCGCGACCGGCACGCCGCGCCTCGAGCGTTTCGACATGATCGCCGGCGCCAGCTTCTGCTCCGACAGGGCCGCGAACATCCGCGAGGCCGAGTACGTGCCGGAGTTCAGCACCGAGATGACCGCTGTGAAGATGACGAGCGTCATGATCTCCTCGGCGAAGGGGATGCCGAGCAGGCTGAAGACGTAGGCGAAGGGCGGGATCTCGTCGGGCGAGGGCAGCTCGTTCCAGGGCACCACCATCACGATCACGAGCACCGCGCCGACGTAGAAGAGCATCACGCGCCAGATGACGGTGTTGGCGGCCTGGCGGATGCCCTTGGCGGGATCCTCCGACTCGGCCGCCGCCATGACGGCGATCTCGGCGCCGAAGTAGGCGAAGAGCACGAGCGCGATCGATGAGACGACCACGCCGAAGCCGTTGGGCATGAAGCCGCCGTGCTGCCAGAGGTTGGCGACCGACAGGGTCGAGTCGGGCCAGAGGCCGAACGCGAACAGCAGACCGGCGCCGAGGAAGGCGACGATCGCGACGACCTTGATGCTGGCGAGCCAGAACTCCGTCTCTCCGAACGCGCGCAGCGAGATGAGGTTGGTGGTGACGAAGATCGCGAGGAGGATCAGCGAGCCGGCCCAGGCGGGCAGCCCCGGGAACCAGGCGTTCAGCATGCCGCCGCCGACGACCGCCTCGTAGGCGATGACGCCCACCCAGAAGTACCAGTACAGCCAGCCCACGATGTAGGCGGCCCAGTCTCCGAGGCCGACGCGGGCGTACTCCATGAAGGAGCCGACGGCCGGGCGCACCGCGGCCATCTCGCCGAGCATGCGCATGGCGAGGAAGACGATGAGGCCGCCTCCGAGGTACGACAGGATCGCGGCGGGCCCGGCCGAGAGGATCACGTTGGCCGAGCCGACGAAAAGGCTCGCGCCGATGATGCCGCCGAGGGCGATCATCGTCACGTGCCGCGACTTGAGCTTCTTGCTCTTGGGGCCGTCGGCGACGGCGATGGCGGATGCGTCCGCCGGCGAGGCGGGCACGTCGCGTTGCGCGATCGGCGGCTGGTCGGAGTGGGAGCTGGGGGCCACAGGGCACCTTCCTGGATGAGCGCCCGTAGGGGGCCGATCGAGCCGGGTCAGACGCGCGGGTCGTGGCGATGGTCGGCCGCGTAGGCGGCGAAGACCTCGGCGACGTCCTCGCCGGCCCGCAGGAACTCCCCGCGCAGCGCGGCGCCGAGCTGGTCGATCGCCGTGCCGAGCTGGTGCGTGCTCAGCCGCACGGCGAGCTCGGGTCGCCGCAGCGCCGCGTCGCGGAGCACGAGCACGTACGGCAGCTGGCGCGCGAGCGAGAGCTCCTGGTTCTGCTCCTGGAAGTAGAAGCCCTCCGCGTGCTGCGCGAAGTCGACCCGCACCCGGGCGATCTCGAGCGAGAGCGAGTCGAGCGTGCGCGAGAGCGATCCGGCATCGACCTCCGGCACGGCGGCGGCGTAGCCGGCCTCCGCGAGCCCGTCGATCTGCAGCGCCAGCGCCCGGCGCCGCGACATCGGCGGGTACACCTGCGAGAACCAGGCGAGCGCCGTCGTGAGCAGCCCGAAGCCGGTGAGCGCCTCGATCGGCGAGACGGCACGCACGAACGGGTCGACGGGCGTCATGTCGCCGAGGCCGAGCGTGGTGAGCATCACGAACGAGAAGTAGAGCGCCTCGCCGATCGGCGAGTAGTCGTTCGCGTCGATGCCCTGCGAGTAGCTGAAGCCGTCGGGGATGCGCGGCAGGTAGATGAGCGCCCAGCCCACCACCTGGAGCGCGATCCAGAGCGTGATCACGACGATCATGCCCGTGGGGCCGGCGGCCGAGCCCGCGCGGTGGCCGGTCGCGCGCGACACCCGCCAGACGAGCGCGAGCACCTGGCGGCTCAGCCTGCCTCGGCCGACCGGGTGCAGGAGCGTGTGGAACATGTCGCGCAGCCCGAGCGCGATGATCAGCGCCCCCGCGACCGTCAGCGCCACATCCATCAGGGGCTTCGCGCAGCCTCAGCGCGTGCAGTGCTTCCGGATGCGGTCCATGCCCAGCTCGCGCGAGAGCTCGACCGCGGTGACCGTCGACTCGTCCATGCTGTGAGGCTACCCGCCGCGGCTACCCGCAGCGAGGGAGACCCGCTGCGCCCGCGGAGCCCGCCTACGCGCTCACTGCCTGCGCGGCCGCCGCCGGCGCGAGGTCGGGGAACGCGTCGGCGACGCCCTGGTGCACGAGCGCTCCGGCCCGCGTGTTGACGCCCTTCGCGAGCGCCGGGTCGGCCGCGAGGGCCGCCTCGACGCCCTGTTGCGCGATGCGCCGCACGTAGGGCAGCGTCGCGTTCGTCAGCGCCCGCGTCGACGTCTGCGGCACGGCGCCGGGCATGTTGGCGACGCAGTAGTGGCGGATGCCGTCGACCTCGAAGATCGGGGCGTCGTAGGTGGTCGGCCGCGACGTCTCGAAGGCGCCGCCCTGGTCGATCGCCACGTCGATGAGCAGCGCGTCGGGCCGCAGCAGCGACAGCTGCTCGCGGCGCAGGACCTTTGGCGCCGCCCGGCCGGGCACGAGCACGGCGCCGATGACGACATCCGCGTAAGCCAGCTCGGCCTCGACGGTCGCGACGTCAGACATGAGCACCCTCGCGCGACCCGTGAAGAGCACATCGAGCTGTCGGATGCGGGCGGGCGACATGTCGAGGATGGTTACCTCCGCCTGCATGCCGAGCGCGAGCAGGGCGGCCTGGGTGCCGACGGCGCCGCCGCCGATCACCAGCACGCGGGCCGGCGCGACACCCGGCGAGCCGCCGAGCAGGATGCCGGGGCCGCCGCCGTGGCGGGTGAGGTGCGTGGCGGCGGCGTGGGCGGCCAGCCGACCGGCGATCTCGCTCATGGGTGCCAGCAGCGGCAGCCCGGTCGCGTCGGCGACGGTCTCGTACGCGATGCCGAGCGTGCCGGCTCGCAGCAGCGCCTCGGTGAGGGGCCGGTCGGCCGCCAGGTGCAGGTAGGTGAAGAGGGTGAGGTCCTCACGCAGGTAGCCGTACTCGGCCGCGATCGGCTCCTTCACCTTCACGACCAGCTCGCTCGCCCACGCATCCTCGCGCGAGACGATGTCGGCGCCGGCCGCGAGGTAGAGCTCGTCGGCGAAGCCGGCGCGCTCACCCGCTCCCGACTCGACGAGCACGGTGCTGCCGCTGCGCGCCAGGTCGGCGGCGCCGGCGGGCGTGAGGCCCACCCGCTCCTCCTGCGGCTTGATCTCCCTGACGACGCCGATGTTCATCGATCTGGACCTCTCTGCTGCTCAGCGCGTCTGGCGACGTGCGATGTTGTAGAAGCGCACCGACTGGTACTCGTCGAGCCCCTCGGCGCTGCCCTCGCGGCCGAGGCCCGACTGCTTGATGCCGCCGAAGGGCGCCGCCGCGTTCGACGGCACGCCCTGGTTGATGCCGAGGATGCCCGTCTCGAGCCGGTCGGCGACGTTGAGCGCGCGGTCGAGCGACTCGCTGAAGACGTAGCCGGCGAGCCCGAACTCGGTCGCGTTCGCGCGCTCGACCGCCTCGTCCTCGGAGGTGAAGCGCTGGATCGCGGCGATCGGGCCGAAGATCTCGGTGGTGGCGAGGTCGGATGCGGTGGGCACGTGATCGAGCACGGTGGGTGCGAAGAAGTAGCCGGCGTCGCCGAGCTCGGTGCCACCCGTCAGCAGCTGCGCGCCCCGCGAGACGGCATCATCGGTGAAGGCTCGCATCTGCCGCACGGCGCGGTCGTCGATCAGCGCGCCGAGCCCGGTGCCCGTGCCGAGGCCGGCGCCGACCGCGACCTGGCGGAAGCGCTCGGCGAGGCCCTCGGCGAACGCGTCGGCGATGCCCTCCTGCACGTAGAAGCGGTTGGCGCCGATGCACGACTGGCCGCCGTTGCGCAGCTTCGCGGCGAAGGCTCCGTCGATGGCGCGCTCGAGGTCGGCGTCGTCGAAGACCAGGAACGGGGCGTTGCCGCCCAGCTCCATCGACGAGCGCAGCACGTTGTCGGCGGCGAGCCGCATGAGCGTGCGGCCGACCTCGGTGGAGCCGGTGAACGAGACCTTGCGCACCCGCTCGTCTCGCAGCACCGCCTCGCTGAACCTCGACGAGCTCGAAGTGGTGACGACCTGCACCAGATTCTCCGGCACGCCGGCGCGGCGGGCGAGGTCGACCGCGAAGATCGTCGTCAGCGGCGTCAGGGTCGCCGGCTTCACGATCGCCGCGCAGCCGGCCGCCAGCGCCGGCGCGATCTTGCGGGTGGCCATCGCGAGCGGGAAGTTCCAGGGCGTGATGAGCACGGCGAGGCCCACGGGGGCGCGCCGCACCAGGATGCTCGCGCCGCCGTCGGGCGACTCGCGGTAGTCGCCGGCGGGCCGCACGGCCTCCTCGGCGTACCAGCGCACGAAGTCGCTGCCGTACTTCACCTCGGCGCGCGCCTCGGCGAGCGGCTTGCCCATCTCGCGGGAGATGAGGTGCGCGAGGTCCTCGGTGTGCTCGACCAGCAGCGCGTGCCAGGCGTGCAGCACGTCGGCTCGCTGGCGCGGTGTGGTGCGCGCCCAATCGCGACCGGCCGCATCCGCCGTCTGCACCGCGCGCAGCGCGCCCTCGACGTCGATGTCGGCGATGCTGGCGATCTGCTCGCCCGTGGCCGGGTCGGCGACCGCGATGCCGTCGACGGGCAGGCCGAGGCCCGCGATGACGCGGTCGGCGTGCGCCACCGCGGCGGGATCGGCGGCGATGAGGGCCGAAGCGGCGGTGGTGGTGCTCATCGGTGGGACTCCTCTGCGATGGCCTGCTCGATGGCGGCGACGTACTCGACGACCTCGCGGTCGCTGACGATGAAGGGCGGGCTGAGCTGCAGCGTGTTGCCCCGCAGCGGTCGGGTGATGAAGCCGAGCTCGACCGCGCGGTCGGCGACCCGCTCGTTGACGAGCCGCTCGTCGAGGCTGATGCCGCCGAGGAAGCCGGCGACGCGCACGTCGACCACGGCCTCCTGCCGCTGCTGCAGGCCGTCGAGCTCGGTGCGCAGCACCTGCTCGAGCTCGCGCACGCGCGGCACGAGGCTCTCGCGCTCGAGCACGTCGAGATTCGCGAGCGCCACGGCAGCGGCGGTCGCGTGGCCGGCGTAGGTGGCGCCGTGGCGGAAGATCGGGGTGTCCGGCCCCTCGACGTAGAACGGCTCCCACAGGCGCGGGCTCACGAGCACGCCGCCGAGCGGCGCGTAGCCCGAGGTGACGCCCTTCGCGAAGGTGACGAGATCGGGCTCGATCCCGTAGCGCTGGGCGGCGAACATCGCGCCGGTGCGGCCGAAGCCGGTGATGACCTCGTCGGCGATGAGCAGGATGTCGTGCTCGCGGCAGAGGCGCTGTAGGCCCTCGAGGTAGCCGGGGGCGGGCGGGTTGACGCCGCCGGTGCCCTGCACGGGCTCGCTGACGATGGCGGCGACGCGGTCGGCGCCGATCGCGGCGATGGTGGCCTCGACCTGGGCGAGGTCGTCGACCGAGACACGGGCGGTCTCGGGCACCAAGGAGTCGGTGCCGTATCCCTCGCGGTTGAACTCGAGTCCCGCGATGCTCGTGCCGTAGGCGTGCAGGCCGTGATACGCGTGCTCGCGGCTGAGGATGATCTGCTTCGTGCCGCGGCCCTCGCGCTGCCAGTGGCGGCGGGCGAGCTTGCAGGCGACGTCGATGGCGTCGGAGCCGCCCGAGTTGAGGATCACCTTCGCGCGCTCGATCGGCGCTAGGGCGGCGAGCCGCTCGCCCAGCTCGAGCGCCTGGTCGTTCACGTAGCGGCCGAACACGTGATACGTCTCGAGCCGCAGCATCTGGTCGTGGGCGGCCTTGGCGAGCTCAGGGTGCGCGTGGCCGATGTTGGCGTGCCAGAGGCCGGCGGTGCCGTCGAAGAGCCGCTGTCCGTCGGCGGTGAAGACGTAGGAGCCCTCGCCGCGCTCGACCACGAGCTGGCGGCCGAGCACCGACGGCATGTGCGCCTGGGCCGACCACAGCGCGGGCCCGTCGAGCACGGTGCCTGCGGCGGTGCGGCCGGTCGGATCGGTGAGCGTCATGACTCCTCCTCGTCGCGAGAGTGCGGTTGGGCGCGCAACGGCGGCGAGCCTGCGGCCACGCTACGGGGAGACATCCGGTCAGGTAAAGCGACCGTTGATGACCGATATCAGTCAGCAGTGCTTACATGTCCAGCCAGCGTCCCGGCGACCGCATCGCGGACCGCGCCGATGGCCGGGTGCCCCTCCGCCCCGAGCCGCGTGAGCACCAGGATGTCGCGCAGCTCGTTGGTCGGCAGCAGCGGGCTCGGGGCGAGCGCGCTGCCCGCCTCGCGCACCACGAGATCGGGCAGGAACGCCGCTGCCAACCCTGCCTCGACCATCCGCAGGTGGAAGAGCATGTCGGAGGACTCGTGCGCCACCCGCGGCTCGAAGCCTCGCTCGCGGCACACCCGCAGCGCCCACTGCGTCGAGGCGGCCTCGGCCGGCTCGAGCACCCACGGCACCTGGTCGAACGGCAGATCGGCCATGCCCTCCGGCAGGTAGCCGCGCACCGGGTCGCTGCCGATGACGGATGCGTGGATGCCGCCGACCGGCGCCAGTCGCGTTCCCGGGAAGGTGTCGGTGACGACGGCGTCGACCTGGCGGGCGACCAGCAGCGACGCGGCGTGCTGGGGGTCGGCGCGCTGAAGCCGCACGTCGAGGCCCGGATGCGTCCGCGCCAGCCGCTGCAGCGCTGTGGGCATGATGATGCGGGCGACCGAAGTGAAGACGGCGATCGAGACGACGCCGCGCGGCTGATCCTGCGCGGCGGCGAGCTCGGTCTCGGCGCGCTCCATGGCCGCGAGCACGGCCTCGGTGCTGTGCACCAGCGCGAGCCCGACCGGGGTCAGCCGGGCCGTGCGGCCGACCTTCTCGAGCAGCA
This sequence comes from Agrococcus sp. GW821-FHT14H11, assembly GCF_058803545.1. Classification (NCBI taxonomy): domain Bacteria; kingdom Bacillati; phylum Actinomycetota; class Actinomycetes; order Micrococcales; family Microbacteriaceae; genus Agrococcus; species Agrococcus sp. GW821-FHT14H11. Next base: position 167,447 of record NZ_JBXAPA010000002.1, on the reverse strand, counting down.
CCGCACCGGTCTCGCGCTCGAGCAGCGAGAGCTGCTGCGAGATGGCGGAATGGCTGTAGGCGAGCTCGCGCGCAGCCGCGGTGATGCTGCCGTGCATCGCCACCGCACGCAGCATCACCAGGCGGTTGAGGTCGAGCACAGCCGAAGCCTACGGCGCGCCGAAGTGCGCCTGCGCGAACGTCAGGTCGAGACGCTCGAGGTACACGGGGCGCTCCTCGAGCGCGGCGAAGTGCTCGCGCATGGCTCGCGCCGCGGCGCCGGCATCGCCCAGTCGGAGCGCGTCGAGAATGGCGCGGTGCGCCACCAGATCCCAGTCCGCCGTCGTGCCGGATCGCACCGAGGCAGTGCCGGTGACGCGCGCGACCTCGGTGATCGGCTTGAGCATCAGCGCCAGTGCGGGCTGATGCGTGGCGTGCAGGATGCCGGAGTGGAAGGCCGCGTGGGCGGCGTGGGCGGCGGCGACGTCGCCTGCGGCGATCGCATCCATGAGGGCGTGCTCGCTGCGGTCGAGCTCGGCCCAGTCCTCCTCGGTGCCGGCCTCGGCCGCCAGCCGCACGAGCATCGTCTCGATCGAGACCCGCGCATCCATCACGTCGCGCACGGTGACGGCCGAGCGCGCCAGCAACGCCACCATCGCGTCGCCGAACGCCTCGTCGCTGGGCTCGGCCACGATCGTGCCTCGGCCCTGCCGCACCCGCAGCAGGCCGCGGGCGACGAGGGCGCGCACGGCGTCTCGCACCACGGTGCGGCTGACCCCGAGGATCTCGCAGAGCTCTCCCTCGGTCGGCAGCAGGGTGCCGGGCGGCAGCTCGCCGCTGAGGATCTGCTGCTCGAGCACCGCCCGCACGCGGTCGCTCTTGAGGTCGCCGACCGTGGTCTGGCTGCCCGACCACGCGCTGCGCACCGCTGGGCTCACGGTCATGGGCTCTCCTTCTCGAGTGCGCCGATCGTATCGACGCCGCACGGCTGCCGAAGCCGCTGCGCCGCCCCGGCTCGGGCGGCGCAGCGACTTCGGTATCAGGCCGCGATCGTCTCGTCCTGTCGCGAGAGCACGCGGCCCGCGAAGAGTCCGCCCACCACGCACAGCGCCATGATGATCCCGAGCAGCACCGGGATGACCACCACCGAGCTGCCGAACGAGAGCGCCAGCGCCCCCGCGATCGACGGCACGAACCCGCCGATGAGGCCACCGATGTTGTATGAGACGGCGACGCCCGAGTAGCGGTAGCGAGCGCTGAAGAGCTCCGACAGCATGGTGCCCAGCGGGCCGTAGGGGATGCCGAGCATGCCGATGCCGATGGCCACCGCCGCGATCACCAGCACCTCGACGCCCGAACCGATCATCAGCGCGATCGGCACGACGAGCACGAGCGCCAGCATGCCGCCGCCGACCACGGTCTTCCAGGCGCCCCAGCGGTCGCCGAGCTTGGCGCCGATGTAGATGCCGATCGCCTCGAGCACGGCGCCGACCATGGTGGCGACGAGCAGCTTCCACGGCTCCATGCCGAGCTCGCCGGTGCCGAAGTTCACCGCGTAGGTCGTCATCAGGAAGAAGCCGCCCGAGGCGAACAGCACCGTCGCGATCACGATCAGCACACGACCGCCTGCGTGGCGGAACACCTCGACGAGCGGCAGCGGCTTGCGCTGCTCCTGCTGCACCTTCTGCGCCACCTGCACCTGCACGACGTCCGCGAACACCGGCGACTCCTCGACGCGCAGGCGCATGTAGAGCGCGACCGCCAGGAAGACGAAGGAGAGCAGGAAGGGGATGCGCCAGCCCCATGCCAGCAGCTGATCCTCCGGCAGCAGGGTGACGAGCGCGACCACGGCCGACGAGACGAGCGTGCCGGCCGGCGAGCCGTACTGCGGCATGGCGCCGTAGAAGGCGCGCTGCTTCGCCGGCGCGTGCTCGACCGCGAGCAGCACCGCGCCGCTCCACTCGCCGCCGAGCGAGAGGCCCTGGATGAAGCGCAGCGTCGTGAGCAGGATGGGCGCCGCGAAGCCGATCGCATCGAAGGTCGGCAGCAGGCCGATCAGGCCGGTCGAGAGCCCGATCACCAGCAGCGTCACGATCAGGGTCTTCTTGCGGCCGATGCGGTCGCCCAGGTGGCCGAAGAGGATGGCGCCCACGGGCCTGGCGATGAAGCCGATGCCGAAGGTCAGCAGCGCGAGCACGGTGCCCACCGCTGGGTCGAACTCGGGGAAGAACAGCTCGTCGAAGACGAGCGCTGCGAGCAGGCCGTAGATGAAGTAGTCGTACCACTCCATCGCCGTGCCCATGAAGGATGTGGTGGCGACTCGGCGCAGGCGCTTGACGTCGGCCTGTGCTGCGGTCGAGGGACTGGGTGCAGTGCTGGTTGCCATAGGTTGCATCTCCGGAGTACGAGGCGGGGTGCCACGGGTTCGGCTTCGTTGCCGTGGTCTAGATAGTACATATGATGTTTGTGACGCGCGTGTTTCGTGCCGGGGACGTTCCTGCGGCGGTCGAGTCCGCGCATCCGTTCGAAGGAGCCAGCCGATGATCGTCGACCTCATCGTCCGCAACGCGCGCATCGACACCCGCGACCCGCAGCGCCCGACTGCCAGCACCATCGCGGTGCTGCACGGCCGCGTCGTCGCGCTCGACGAGCAGACCGAGGGCCTCGAGGCGCGCGAGACCCTCGACGCCGGCGGCCTATCGCTGCTGCCCGGGTTCAACGACGTGCACGCGCACAGCGTCTGGTTCGGCACAACGCTCATGGAGGCCGACCTCTCGACCGTCGCCTCGTTCGACGACATCTACGCCGCTATCGAGCGGCAAGCGCAGTCGACCGCCGAGGGCGACTGGGTGGTCGCGGCCGGCTACAACCCGGTGCTGCTCGGCAGCACCCACCCCGACCGCGACCGCCTCGACGCCGCCAGCGGCGGCCGCCCGGTGTGGATCAAGCACGCCTCCGGGCACTCCGGCCAGGCGAGCACCGCGGGCCTGCGGCTCGCCGGGGTCGACGACCGCGACGTCACCGCGATGGAGGGCGGCGTCATCCGCGTCGACGACGCCGGCCGGCCCACCGGCGTGCTCGAGGAGCGCGCGATGAAGCTGGTGCAGGACATCCTGCTCCCCTACCCGCTGGCCTCGATCGAGCGCGCGCTGCAGCTCGCCACCGAGCACTACGCCCGCGAGGGGCTGACGAGCGTGACGGATGCGGGGGTCGCCGGCGGCTGGATCGGTCACGCTCCCGCCGAGCTCGCGGCTTACCAGGCGGCACGCGACAAGGGCCTGCTGCGCACCCGCATGCAGGTGATGCCGGTGATGGATGCGCTCGCGCCGATTCCGGGGCACGATGCGGAGCCCGCTCGGCGCGGCTTCGGTGCCGGCATCCGCACTGGCTGGGGCGACGAGTGGCTGCAGCTGGGCCCGGTGAAGGTGTTCACCGACGGCTCGATCCTCGGCCGCACGGCGCAGATGCGCGAGGAGTACGAGGGCTGCCCCGGCTACCACGGCTATCTGCAGGACGACCCGGATGTGATGCGCACCCGCATCACCGAGGCGGCCGCGGCCGGCTGGTCGCTCGCACTGCACGCCGTCGGCGACGCGGCGCTCGACTTCGCGCTCGACGCGATCGAGTCTGCGGTGCGCGCCAACGGCATCCCCTCGGTGCCGAACCGCGTCGAGCACGGCATGGTCGTGCGACCCGACCAGCTCGAGCGGCTCGCCGCCCTGCAGATCGCGTGCGTCGTGCAGCCGAGCTTCATCACCAGCTTCGGCGAGGGCATCCGCGGCCCGGTAGGCAAGCAGCGCGGCGACTGGTCGATCCGAGCGCGCAGCCAGCTCGACGCCGGCATGCCGCTGGCGTTCTCCTCCGACCGGCCGGTGGCACCCGGCGCGCCGCTGCTCGGCATCGAGTCGTTCGCCGCCCGGGTGAGCGAGGAGGGCCTGCTCTACGGCCAGCACGAGCGCATCTCGGTCGACGAGGCCGTGCACGCCGCGACGGTCGGCTCGGCGACGGTCACCGGACAGCAGGCCGTGAAGGGTCGGCTGCTGCCCGGTCAGCTGGCCGACATGGTGCTGCTCACCGAGCATCCGAACGACGTCGCGGTCAGCGACATCCGCTCCATCCCCGTGCGTGCGACGATCGCCGGGGGCACCTTCACCCACCGCGACGCCGACGTCGGCTGACGGCATCCGCGACTTCGAGAGGCATACGATGACTCCCACGACCGATGGCGGCCAGCGCGTCGCGCTCGTCACCGGCGGCACCTCCGGCTTCGGCGCCGCGATCGCCGCCCGGCTGCAGGCCGACGGCATGCGCGTCGCCGTCTCGGGCAGGCGGGTGCCGGGGCCCGAGGTCGCTGAGCAGCTCGGCGATGCGCTGTTCATCGCCGGCGACATCACGCAGCCGGGGGTGCCCGATCGCGTCGTGGGCGACGTGGTGGATGCGTTCGGTCGCCTCGACGTGCTCGTCAACAACGCGGGGCGCCGGCACGCGGGCCTGATCGTCGACACGCCGCCGGAGGAGCTGACCGAGGTGTTCGCGCTGAACACGATCGCGGCGATGACGATGACCGCCGCGGCCGCGCGCGCGATGCGGCCGAAGGGCGGCGCGATCATCAACATGCTGTCGCGACTGGCCTCCTCGGGCGTGCCGACGCTGACGACCTACACGGCGTCGAAGGGCGCGCTGGCGGCGTACACGCGCGGTGCGGCCGTCGAGCTGGCGCCGCACAACATCCGCGTGAACGCCGTCGCGCCGGGCATGGCGCGCACGCCGCTCATCGAGGACTGGCTGGGCGACCAGCCCGACCCCGATCAGGCGCTCGCCGACACCGTCGCCGACATCCCGCTCGGCCGCCTCGCGAGCCCGGAGGACGTCGCCGCCGCCGTCGCCTACCTGGCCTCGCCCGAGGCCGCCTACGTCACCGGCGCCTCGATCGCGGTCGACGGCGGCTACACCGCCCGGTAGCTCGCCCCACCCCGCTGGTCGAGCCGAACGAGCGCTCGCAAGGCGCCGATCGGGCAAGGATGAGATCAGCCCCGCTTCGCGTTCCGCGCCGCTGCCGACCGCTCTCGCGCAGCCCGCTCCTCCGCATTCATGACGGCGAGCACCCGCACATCGGCGCCCGCGGGGAAGTACGCGCGCCGTCGCCGCTCCAGCCCCGCGACGTACCACCACGCCGGCTTCCACGAGCTCTTGCTGCGGTTGTGGGCCTTGCACAGCGCCTGCCCGTTGCTCACCACGGTGGGCCCGCCGCTGGACCACGGGATGACGTGGTCGACCTCGACCGCCGGGTCGTCGCAGCGCCCCCAGACGATGAACTCGCCGGCTTCGCAGCGTCCACCGGCGTTCGCCATCACGGTCGCCCGCGGAGCGAACTTGAAGCCCCGCCAAGGGTCACGACGCGAAGAGTTCGGACCTCGGCCCAGCGTCGGGAAGTTCAGCACAGCCGCGGCGATCAGCGCAGGGACGAGCCACCAGAGGTGCGGTTCCAACATCGGCCAGATTCCGGCAAGCAAAGAGGCAAGGGACTCCACGGCATCGCCTTTCGTTCACGACATCGGTACGTCGATCACGAGTATGCAGGCGCGCGCCGACATCGGCGCGCCGACCAGGCTCAGCCCTTGCGGAAGTGCTTTCGGATCCGCTCGGCCTGCGCCGGCGTCAGGTGCCAGTCGGTGCCGATCTCGTGTCCCTCGAACGGGCCGCCGCCATCGGTCGGGTTGCGCAGGAAGCCGCGGATCTGCCTGCCCTTGCGGTCCATGCCCAGCTCGCGCGAGAGCTCTACCGGGGTGATCGTCGACTCGTCCATGCTCCGAGGCTAGCCCCGTGCTCGACCGCCCGCCCTCGCCACCGAGCGGATCCACCGCCTGGCTCACCGCGAAGCTCACCCGCGCGGCGTTCAGTATCCGAAGATGTGCAAGCTGACCACGTCGACTTCGCGGCGAGGGTCGCCGAAAAACGCGGCGAGACGACGCGTGACCGATTGGTATGGCCTCTCCCTGCCCGAGCCGTTCGCTCTGAAGTTTGTGCGCGGAACGATCAGGAACAGATGTTGCGCGTTCTCGGCAAGGTGCGTCTTCCACAAGTCTTTCAGGTCGTGATTATTGGTCGTTGTCCCGCCCCTCTCGACTTCCACTAGGATTCCGCGCCCCGGCCCCAGAGCTCCATAGAAGTCCGCGCGCGGCCTCGCTTGGAACGAAGGTCCCGCCAGCACTATCGATTCGGAGGCGAACCGGCGATCGGTGATGAGATGCTGAGCGACCACCGCTTGAATCACAGCGCTGCCAGCTCCGTGGACATGGCCTTCGGCGAGCGCAGTCGCTCGCTCGGCTAGATAGCTCGATAGGCCCGCAGCAAGACGATCGACCTCTGACAGCTCCTCCAGCTCAGAAGCCGCCAATGTGGTCTTCGCGAATCGCGTGTATCCAGTCATGTGCGCAGCTTCGCAAGGCTGCCCCGAGAGCTAGCTGTACTGAGTCATCACGTGGGTGACACTCGGGCCGCTGGTGGTCTCCCGTGGGCTGAGTGGATGCGTTCAGTGTTGTAGTGCTCGATGAAGGGTGCAAGCGCGTCGGTTCGTGCGCTGTTCGAGTCGAAGGGCTGTCGGTAGGCCCATTCGGTGGCGAGGGTGCGGTTGAAGCGTTCGACCTTGCCGTTCTGCCAGGGGCAGTGGGGCTTGATGAACAGCTGCCGGGCGCCGAGCGCTGCGACAGCTGCCGGGAAGGCATGGGCGCGCCGGTAGGCGAGCGCGTTGTCGGTGATGACCTGCTCGATGCGAGCGATGCCGTGGTTGGAGAAGTAGTCCGCCGCTCGCCGAAGGAAGCTCGCGCAGGTCTCGGAGCGCTCGTCGGGGTGGATCTCGGCGTAGGCGAGCCGGCTGTGGTCGTCGACGGCGGCGTGGACGAAGTCATAGCCGATGCCGCGGCCGCGAACCTCTTCGGAGCGGCCGTGAACGCGCCAGCCGCCGCCGTCCGGGATGCGGCCGAGCTTCTTCACGTCGACGTGGATCAGCTGCCCTGGCTGTTCCCGCTCGTAGCGGAGTGCAGTCGTGCGGGATGCGCGGATCAGCTGCCCGGTGATCGGATCACACCAAGCCAGGCGCGGAACCTGGTGTCGGTTCAGGATCCGGGAGATCGTCCGGGCCGGTACGCCGGTGGCGGCTGCGAGCCGTGCCGGGCCCTGGCGGAGCTCCGCCCGGGCGGCGAGCACCGCCGCCTCACGATCCTGAGTCGTGCGGTTCGGTGACGCATGCGGTCGACTGGACCGGTCGAAGAGCGCCTCGACGCCGCCCTCGCGGTACCGGTTCACCCATCGATACGCGGTCTGACGAGAGACACCGAGCTCAGCCGCGACATGGGCGACGGGCCTGCCGCTGCCGACACGTTCGACGATCAATGCTCTGCCAAACGGAGACAGACGCGGGATAACTTGGGGCACGAGAACCTCCGGGAAGTGAAGACCTGAACAGCTCCACTAAGCCCGGAGGTTCTCCTCGCTCACAAGACCCGAACTGTCACCAACGTCCCGGCGCAGTACAGCTAGCGCGAGTCGCTGCCGTCGCCCATGAACGAGGCGAAGTCTCCGCTGGCCTTCGTCGGGTCATCGTCATTCAAGCAGTACGCCTTGCAGATCTCGCTGCGGCGCGGCTTGCTTTCGCGGAGGGACGCGCGCGTCCGCTGCCTGACTCGATGAACGTGCCGGCACTTGTCGGGAATGTGCTGGTCGAGTTTCCAGACGACTACGACCCTGACTGAGGCTTGCGGCGTCCCCGAAACGCGGACAATCGCTATCGCGCTTGGGAAGCGGCATGATCTATCCCGTCGATCACTCAGCGCTCGAGGTCCTTCGATCGGCACGTAGGCGTCGAGACGCTACAGCAGCGATGCCGCGCATGACGGCACCTCACCAGACGTAGGACCCGTCTACGTAGCACGGCGTCACATGCTCGACTGGGGGACCGATCTGCGGGACAATGTCAGATAGCCCGCCGCCGAGGACGGGCGAACAGACCACACTGCAGGGCGCCGACCGCGCCCCCGCTTGGAGTTCCATGATCTCGATCGAGCACGTCAGCCGCCGCTTCGGCGACGGCCCCGACGCCGTCGTCGCGCTCGACGACGTATCGATCGAGGTGCCGCGCGGCTCGATCTTCGGCGTCGTCGGGCAGTCGGGCGCCGGCAAGTCCACGCTGCTGCGCACCGTCAACGCGCTCGAGCGGCCCGACTCCGGGCGGGTCGTCGTCGACGGCGTCGAGGTGACGGCGCTCGAGGGCAAGGCGCTGCTGCAGGCGCGCCACCAGATCGGCATGGTCTTCCAGCACTTCAACCTCGTCGGCAACCGCACCGTCGCGCAGAACGTCGAGTTCGCGCTCGAGGCGACCGGCGCCCCGAAGAAGGATCGCCGGCCGAAGGCGCTCGAGATGCTCGACCTCGTCGGCCTCGCGCACCGCGCCGACGACCGCCCCGGCCAGCTCTCCGGCGGCCAGCGGCAGCGCGTCGGCATCGCCCGCGCCCTCGCGAGTGGCCCGGATGTGCTGCTCAGCGACGAAGCCACCAGCGCGCTCGACCCCGAGACGACCCGCTCGATCCTCGAGCTCATCCAGCGCCTCAGTCGCGAGCTCGGCCTCACCGTGCTGCTCATCACCCACGAGATGGACGTCGTGAAGCGCATCTGCGACGCCGCCGCCCTCATGGAGACCGGCCGCGTCATCGAGCAGGGCTCGCTCGACGACCTCATCCGCACGCCCGGCAGCCGCGTCGCCGCCGAGCTGTTCCCCGTGGGCGAGGCGCACTACATCCCCCACCACCGCATCATCGACGTCACCTACACCGGGCTGAGCGCCGACCGCCCCGTCATCGCGCAGCTCGCGCGCGACTTCGGGCTCGACGTGTCGATCCTCGGTGCGGCGCTCGAGACCATCGGCGGCCACCAGGCCGGCCGCACCCGCCTCGCCGTGCCCGGGGACGCATCCGTCGCCCTCAAGGTGATCGACTCGCTCACCGCGCAGGGCGTCACCGCCTGGGAGGTGCTCGCATGATCGACCCCGCCGCCCCCACCTTCTGGCCGCAGCTCATGCAGGTGCTGCTCGAGGGCACGTGGGAGACCGTCTACATGACGGCGATCGCGATGGCGATCACGTTCGTCGTCGGGCTGCCGCTCGGCATCATCCTCGTCGGCACCGAGCAGGGGCGCTTCCTCGAGGCGCCGTTCGGCTCGCGCGCGCTCGGCCGGGTGGTCAACGGGCTGCTCGGCTTCATCGTCAACCTCGGCCGCTCGGTGCCGTTCATCGTGCTGATGATCGCGCTCATCCCCGTCACCCGCTGGCTGCTCGGCTCGTTCATCGGCACCGGCCCGGCCATCGTGCCGCTGACGCTCGTCGCCATCCCGTTCTTCGTGCGCGTCGTCGAGATCGCCGTGCGCGAGGTTGACCCGGGCCTGTTCGAGGCGGCCGAGTCGCTCGGCGCGAGCCGCTGGCTGCTCGTGCGCCGCGTGCTGCTGCCGCAGGCGACCCCCGCGATCCTGCTCGGCACCGCCACCACCATCACGTCGATCATCAACTTCTCGGCGATGGTCGGCGTCGTCGGCGGCGGCGGCCTCGGCAACGTCGCCCTCACCTACGGCATGCAGCGCTACAGCTGGATCCACATCGTGTTCGTCGTCATCATCCTGTTCGCCCTCGTGCAGCTGATCCAGTGGGCGCTGACCGCGCTCGCGAAGCGGCTCGGCGCCCAGCCCACCCGTCGCGGCCCCAAGAAGGACGCGACGGCCGATGCGCAGGCCCACCTCGACGCCGACCTCGCCCTCCCCTCCTCCCGCACCCCGACGCATCCGTCGGGCAGCACCCCGTAAGGAACCACCATGACCAGCACCTTCCGTCGCCGCGTGGCGACCACCGTCGTCGCCGGCGCCGCCGCGCTCGCCCTCGCCGCCTGCTCGTCGGGCGCCCCCGCCGAGACCGACGCGCCCGAGGACGGCTCGCTCGGCACGATCCGCGTCGGCGCGCTGCCCGTGCCGGCCGGCGACATGCTCACCTGGGTCGACGAGAACCTGGCCGCCGAGGCCGGGCTCGACATCGAGTGGGTCGAGTTCACCGACTACAACACGCCCAACCCGGCGCTCACCGACGGCTCGACCGAGGCCAACCTCTTCCAGAACGCGACGTTCATGGAGACGTACAACTCGCAGGCCGGCGGCTCGCTCGTCTCGGTCGGCGAGGTCTACCTGCCCGCCGCCGCCTTCTACTCGGAGTCGCTCACGTCGATCGACGAGCTGGGCGAGGGCGCCACGATCGCCATCCCCAACGACCCGACCAACGAGGCGCGCGCGCTCGAGATCCTCGCGGCCGAGGGCCTCATCGAGATCGCCGACGACGCGACCAACCTCGACGGCATCACCGAGAACCCCTCGAACTTCCAGTTCACCGAGGTCGAGAACGCCACGCTGCCGCTCGCGCTGCCCGACAACGACGCGGTCTTCGTCACCGCCTCGTTCGCGCTGCCGGCCGGCCTCACGCAGGAGCAGGCGATCCTCACCGAGGGCGACGACTCCGAGTACTTCAACATCCTCGCCACCACGCCCGAGCTCGAGGACGACCCCCGCGTCGAGGCGCTCTACGAGCTGCTGACCTCGGAGGAGACGCAGGCGTACATCCTCGAGACGTGGGGCGGGCTCATCGTGCCCGTCTCGGAGTGACGCCCGCGCCGCATCCCGCTGCGGCGGGCGAGCCGGCGGGGGCCGCGATGGGCGGTCCCCGTCAGCTCGCCGCGTCCGTGCCGATCCGCGCCGCCTCGAGCGGCGCGCAGATCGCCATCCCGATCCTCGCCGTCGCCGTCACCGGCGACATCGCGCTCGGCGCGCTGCTCGTGGCGCTGTCGATGCTGCCCGGCATCGTCGCGGCACCGCTCGTCGGCGCCCTGCTCGACGGCGCACGGCACCCGCGCGCGCTGATGATGGCGGCCGCAGCCGGCACCGGGCTCGCCTTCGGCGTCGCCGCCGGGCTCGGGCCCGTGCCCGTCTGGGCGGTCGCGGCGGCGCTCGTCGTGAGCGGCCTGCTGACGCCCTTCGGCTTCGGCGGGCTGTCGAGCTTCGTGGCCCCACCGGGGTCGGATGCGCGGCGCGCGTACGCGCTCGACGCACTGAGCTACAACGTGAGCGGCGTCGCCGGCCCGGCAGCCGTCGCCGTGCTCGCCCCCACGCTCGGGCCGCGCGCGGCCCTCATCGCGATGGCGGTCGTCGCGCTCGCCTCGGCCGCCGCGTTCGCGCTGCTGCCCGTGCAGCCTCGCGCGGCGGAGCGCGCCGGACTGCTGCGCTCCATGGCGGCCGGCATCGTGGCGCTCTCGACGCGACGCACGCTCGCGGTCGTCACCGCATCCGGCACCCTCGCCGAGCTCGGCCGCGGCATCATGCCGATCGCCGCGCTCGGCATCGCGCTCGCCGCCACCGGCGACGCGTCGCTCAGCGCCCTGATCGTCGCGGCCTTCGCCGTCGGCGCGCTGCTCGGCGCCGCGCTCGAGCCGCTGCGGCCGCCGGTGCTCTCGGCGCACGCGACGATGGGCCTCGGCTACGCCCTCACGGGCCTCGCCACGATCGCCGCCGCGCTCGACCTGGGCCTGTGGTGGACGATCGCGCTCGTCGGCCTCTCCGGCCTCTGCACCGCGGCGCCGACGGCCGCGATGCTGCTGCTGCGCCGCACCGAGGCCCCGGAGTCCGTGGTCGCCCAGGTATTCACCGTGGGCGCGGCGCTGCGCGGTGCCGCGGCCGCGCTCGGCACCGCGATCGCGGGCGCGCTCGCCGGCGTCGAGCCGCTGCTGCTGCTCGCCGGCTCGGGCGCCGTCTGGGTGCTGAGCGGCGCGGTGATGCTGGCGTTCCCGCGACGCGGGCGCGGGCTGACCGGGGCGCATCCGATCGTCGGGTAGCGCCTGGCGCTTCCCGTCGCTCGCGGCTGCCCGTTGCTCAACCGGCTCCGTGCGACACCAGCCGGATTATCCGGCCGGACGCACGCGGAGCCGGTTGACGAACGGGGGGCTGGGCTCAGCGCGTCCTGCGGCGGTAGACCACGAGCGCGAGAGCGTAGGCGCCCACGAGCAGCCCGACGAGCCACGCGAGCGCGACCCAGATCTCGCGTACCGCGAGCGCAAGAGGCGGCTCGTCCGTCAACCGGTTGGGTGCGACTCCGACCGGATAATCCGGCCGGGCGCATGCGGAGCCGGTTGACGAACGGCCGGTGGGGGCGCGGCTCGGCTCAGGGCATCGCGTACTGGTCGACCGGCATGAGGTCGATCGTCGCCATCACGTCGAGGATGCGCGCGACGTCGTCCGACGCCAGGTACTCCTCGGCCTCGGCCTGCGAGCGGAAGATCGGGCGGTCCTGCCCCTGCTGGAAGACCAACGAGTGCAGGCGGCCAACGCTGTCGAAGCCCACATACGACTCGGGCGATGGCTCCTGGCCGCCCGGCATGAGGGCGGTGTGCGCCTCGAACCGGCCGTCGCTCATGGCTCTCCAGTACGCGGTCGCGACGAACCCGTCGACCGTCTCCCTCGTCGCGACCGTGCCGACCTCCGACACCGCCCCGGCATCGCCCTCATGCCCGTCGTAGTAGTGCAGCACCCCACCGCTCGGCGGCAGGAAGGCCACCACGTTCGCCCACTGCTCCCGCCCGTCGTGGTTGACGCGCAGCTCGCTCGTGTCCTCGACCGACCAGTCGGCCGGGATGCTGATGCGCATGGTGCCGTTCTGCGTCTCGAACGTCACGACCTCCGGCTCCTGCGTCGGGGTAGGGGTCGGGGTCGCCGACTGCGTGGCCGCGGCGGTCGGCTCGGGCGTCGCGGCGACGCTCGGGCCTGTCGAGGGGTCGGGCGCTCCGGGTGCCGTCTGCGCGCAGCCCGCGAGTCCGACGGCGGCCGCAGCCAGCGCGGCGACGACGGCCATCGGCCTCCGTCGCGATCGGGTGTGCAGCATCAGGCTCCTCGCTCGCTCACGGCATCGCGTCGCGTGGCACGTCGACCTGCTCGAGCGATGCGAGCACGTCGAGCAGCTCGGCGACCTCCGGGCTCTCGAGGCAGGCCAGCGCATCCGCCTCGTCGGCGACGTCCTGGCACGGCTCGAGCACGGCGAGGTCGGCCATGAAGTGCGCCAGGCGCGTGTCGCCTGCCGGGAAGATGCCCCACGGCGGCTCGTCGTCGGGCATCACCGAGACCTGCGCGAACACCTGCATGCCCGCCTCGTCGACGAGCCACCAGCTCGCGGCGGCAGTGGCCAGCCCCTCGTCGTGCGGCAGCGCCGACGCGATCGCGCGCTCCTCGACGACCGCCCACTCGTCCGCGACCGCGCCGATCGCGTCGACCGCACCGTCGGTGTAGAGCAGCACCTCGCGCCCCTCACCGTCGAGCACGTGCACGGTGTTCATCCACTGGTCGCGCCCGTCGTGGTCCATGCGCACCGCGCTCGCGTCGCGCACGCTCCAGCCGGCGGGCAGCGCGAAGCTCGCGTTGCCGATCTGCGTCGTGAAGGTCTCGCCGGCCTCGGCGGACGGGGTGGCGGATGCCGTGGGCTCGGCCGTGGGCGCCGCGGACGTCGGGGCGGGCGGCGCCGACGAGGCCGCCGGCTCGGCAGGCGCGCTGCACCCGGCGAGCGCCGTCGCGGCGAGGAGCAGGGCGCCGAGTGCGGCGGCGATCGGCTGGGGGCTGGGGCGCATAGGACCTCCTCGCTGGGGCCGCCAAGTGGTCGGCGTACCCAGGCATGTCCGGCAGAGCCCCGCAGGTCACATCCTGGCGGCTCCGCCCGGTCGCGCGGCCTCAGTCGGGCGGCATCCGCGCCGGGTCGTCGTGCAGCGCGTCGAGCGACGCGACCGTCAATAGCATGAGCTCCTCGAGGTCGCTGTCGAACCACGCGACCGCGTGCTCGGCGCCGACGTCGTCGCCGGTGAGCGGGGCGCTGCCGAACGCGCGGCAGAGCGTGGGCCTGCACACCGTGCCGTGCGGCCACTGGCCGCCGCCCGCATCCGTGAGCCCCACGCCGACGAACGGGCGCTCGCCCTCGCGCTCGACCGCCCACGACGCCGCCTCCCAGTTGTCGGCGGTCGGGCGCACCTCGCCGATGCGCCACTGGCGCCCCGGCGGCGCCCCCGGCGACAGGAGCGCCTCGTCGGCGTAGACGAGCACGGCCGTGCCGTCGGGGAGCGCGAGCGTGACCCGGTTGCGCCACAGCTCCCCGCCGCCCGCGGCCGCGACGCGCTCGCCCGCCTCGTCGATGCGCCAGTCCATCGGCACGAGCATGCTCGAGGTGCCGTTCGCCGTCTGGAACGGCAGCAGCGTCGTTCCGCCCGCGACGACGCCCACGTCGGCCGGCAGCGCGAAGGGGTCGACGAGATCGAGCCGCACGGTCGCCATGATGTCGAGCGCCCGCGCGACCTCGGGCGCCGCGAGGTAGGCCTCGACCTGCGCCTGCGTCGCGAAGCGCGGCGCCTCCTCCTCGATCCAGAACCTGAGCGCGTGCCCGCGCTCGACGCCGTGGAACGCGACCGTCCCCGCGCTCGACGGGTCGGCGTCGGCGCGCAGCAGCACCACGCACGGCACGAACATCCCGTCGGGCGGCTGCTCCCAGAAGGCGACGGCGACGAGCCCGCCTGCGACCCCGCGGCGCGCGACGACGCCCGTGCGCGCATCCGTCGTCTCCCCCGCAGCCTCGACGCCGGGCCCATCGGCGTAGACGAGCCGCTCGCCGCGGGGGCCCCTGAGGGTGAGCCGGTTGGCCCAGACCTGCCGCCCCTCGGCGCCGACCTCGAGGCCGCTGCGGTCGTCCACCTGCCAGCCGTCGGGCACGCGGATGCGCATGGTGCCGTTGCGCGTGGCGACCTCGGTGCCGTCGGCGGCCGGGGTCGGCGTCGCGAGCGGGCTGCTGCCGGGTGCGGCCGACGGCTCCGCCGACGGGCTGCCCCAGGGCACCGGCTCGACCCCGGGGCTCGGCGCCGCCTGCGACTCGCCGGGCGTCGGCGGTGCCCCGCCGACCTGCGCGCACGCCCCGAGCCCCGTCGCCAGGCCGAACGCGATCGCCGCGAGCGTGATCGTCGCCACCCGGTGACGCGGCGGGGTGCGCATGGCTGGATTGTCCGCCCGGATCGGGCGGAGCGCACTCCCCCAGTTTCGCTCGGCCGGTCCGTCGCGTCACACCGTCACGGCATCGCGTCCCAGGGCACGTCGTGCAGCTCGAGCGACGCCAGCACAGCGACCGCCGCGACGGCCGCGGGACTCGACAGGCACGCCTCGGCCGACGCCGCATCCGCCACCGCGTCAGCGCCCTCGATCGTGCCCAGGTTCGCCGAGAACACCCCGAACCGCCCCTCGGCCTGCCGGATGTACGTGTTGGGCGGGCCGCCGTCGCTCGCCCCGGTGACAGCCGCCATGACCTGCAGCTCGCCGCCCGGCAGCTCCATCCACCACGACCTGGCCGAGAGCTCGCCGGTGCCCGGCGACCGGGCGATCGCGCGCTCCTCGACGACCCCCCAGGGGATCTCGCCCCAGCCGACGTCGGAGAGGTAGCCGTCGCGGTAATGGAGCCGCTCCCGGCCCGCCTCGTCGACGAGCACCACCTGGTTGACCCACTGCTCCTCGTTCGCATAGTTGGTGCCGACGGTGCTGGTGTCCACGGCGCTCCAGTTCACGGGCAGCGTGAACGTCGCCGTGCCGTTCTGCGTGGTGAAGGATGCACCGGCGAGCGCGAGCTCGTCGTCCCTCGGCACGAGGTCGGCCGCCGGGGATGCCGAGGGCGCGGCTGTCGGCTCGGTCGTCGCTCGGGGCGGCGCGGCGGTCGCGGTCGGGTCGCCCCGGCCGCGACCGCCGACGGCCGGGGCGGCGCCGACGTGCTGGTCGCCTCGACGCCGGGGAGCGTGCAGCTCGCCACCAGCGTCACCACGACGACGAGGGTGCCGATCGCCCCGGCGATCGCCGCGGCGGTGGGTGCGTTCGTGCGCATCAGGGCCTCTTCTCTGCGGCCCGGCGGCCTGGGTGGCTCCGGTCGTGCTGTGACATGTCCGGCAGGGCGCTGCGGTCACAGCACGTGCCCCGGCGGCGCCCCGCACAGCGCGCCGGCCGGGCCTACTGCAGCTGCAGGATGACCCAGAGCCTCGCTCCGGGCGGGCCGGTCAGCTGGGTGAGGGCATCGGCCGCGAGCACGTCGTCGATGACCGCCGCCTCGTTGAGGATGCACTCGGCCGTCGCCTCGCCGACGGTGATCGGGCCTGTCGTCGTGCCGCACCACGCGACGACATCGACGAGGAGCACGTCGGTGGCGCCCAGCGCGGCGATCTGCTCCTCGGTGAAGCTGCCTCCGTGCGGGCGGCGCTCCACGAGCGGCATCCGCTCGCGCGGGCCGATCCGGGCGTACACCCGGGCGTCGGCGCCGGGAACGGCGTAGTCGATGAATCCACCGGTGTCGACGCCGCAGATCATCTGCCGCCAGCTGGCCTCCGACGCATCCGTCGCCGTGCCGTCGTCGATCCAGATCTCCATCGGGTTCGTGCAGCTGATGGCGAGGTCGTACAGCTGCCCGTCCTCCGGTGCCGGCCCGCCCGTCTCGAGCTCGACCACCTGCGGCTCTGGCTCGGTCGGCTCGTGCGCCGCCGTGGGCGCCGGTGCCGCGGGCGGCGGCGTCGCCGTGCCCGGCCCCGGTGGCACGGTCGGGCCCGGGTCGTGCGCCACGATCGGCGTCGGCGTCGGCGTCGGCGTCGCGGTCGCGTCGCCCGACGCAGCGGGCGGCGGCGGCGCCTCCCCGACCGGCGACGCCGAGCTGCCGGTGACCGCGGTGCCGGTCAGGGCGCATCCGGTCATCGTCACCGCAGCCACGAGCAGCGTGCCCAGGGCAGCGCCGATCGTGGCGGCAGGCGAATCGGTGGTGCGCATGGCGGGCTCCTCGAGCGTCGGTCGGCGTCGCGGCATCCGCCGCACTCCGACATGTCCGGCAGCGGCGCCGCGGTCACAGCGCATCGATGTCACGGCTCTCCGAAGAAGAGCGCGTAGCCCGGGAAGCGCACCGACGGCCCGAGCGGTGGCGGCGTCGCCAGCCCCTCGGTGGCGAGCAGGCCGTTCACGACTACCGGGCCGGGGCCCGCCTCGCACGCCAGATCGCGGCCGACGGCGTCCGAGGGCGGGGGCACGCAGCGGATCTCCGCGACGGCCGGGCCCTCGATGCCGCGCCCGAGCTCCGCCGCGGTGGGCACCGCGCCCGGGTCGACGACCACCACCGTCGCCCAGTGCTCCTCGGGGTCTCGCGGCGTGTAGTACTGCTGCTCGACCACCGGCAGCGCGCCGGGCTCGACGGGCACGCCGTAGAGCACGAGGATCGGCGGCTGCTCGTCGATGGTCGCGAGCCCCGGCGCGCAGAGCACCTCGAGCCCGGCGACGCGCACCGCCCAGCCCACGGTGCAGGCCGCGTAGACGTCGACGGTGTCGGTCTGCAGCGAGGCGCGGACGACCGGCTCGGATGCGCGCCACTCCGGTTCGGAGTGATACGGGTTCGGCGGCGCCGACAGCGGCATGCCGGGGATCTCGGGCGGGCTCGGCGCGGTCGGCGGCGCCGCGGTGCCGGCCGACGCCTCGGGCTCGGGCGCGGGGGTGCCGCTCGGCGCAGGGCTCGGCGTGGACGGCGGAGTCGCGGTCGATGTCGGCGAGGCGGCCGAGGGTGTCGGGGCGGGTGCCAATGCGCCCGGCTGGCCGCACGCGGTCAGCAGCAGCGTCGCGCCGAGCATGGCGCCCATGAGCATCCGGCGCGCATGCCCGGGAGCGGATCGCATGCCGCTCATCATCGCTCGATCACGAACGTGATGAAGCCGTTCCGTGCCGTGATCCGCGGCACGAGCTCGTCGGGCCCGAAGGGCACGCCCCACGCCGCCACCGATCGTGCCTGCTCGTCGTCGTCGCTCCACGAGCACTCGAAGCTGACGCCGCCGACCACCGTCGGGGCGTCGCCGAAGCAGATGACGTGCACGGTGGCGGTGCCGCCCGTGCCGGTGCCGGCGGGCGCCTCGCCCGCGGGCACCTCGCGCACGACGCCGTCGAAGTCGTCGGACACGACCAGCTCGTCGTCGTCCCAGTCGGAGAAGTAGGGGCGGTCGAGCTCCACGGCGACCGTGCCGGGCTGCAGGGTCGTGCAGTCGATCCACGGCTCGTCGCCGAGCGAGACGGTGCCGGTGCCCTCGCACAGCACGTAGATGTCGGTGCGGCGCTCGACCTGACCGGGGTCGTAGCCGCCGCCGGCACCCGCGTCGCCGCTCTCGAGCGGGATGGTGCTCGTGACGAGCGGCTCGCCGGCAGCGACGCCGTCGAAGCCCGGCGGAGGGGTCGGCTCGGCCGGAGCGCTCTCGGTCGGCTCGGTCTCGGTCGGCTCGGGCGCCTCGGTCGGTCCGGGTGCGGGCGGGGCCGTCGGCTCGGCGGTGGTCGACGTCCCCGGCCCGGCCATGTCCTGCTGCGCGGCGCCTCCCGCCAGCACCTGCACGCCCAGCACCGCGCCCGCCGCGATCACGACGGCCGCGAGCGCCCCGCCCGCGATGGCTCGGTTGCGGGCCCGCTCGCGCATCCGCTCGCGCACCGCCATCGTCGACAGGCCCTGACGCATCCGCGCCTTGAACGCATCGCTCATCTGCTGCTCGTCGCTCATGCCGTCACCTCCTCGACGGCCGTGCTGACGCCGGCCGCCTCGAGGCGGCCGCGCAGGCGCTGCTTCGCGCGGTGGATGCGGGTCTTCGCCGCCCCGTAGCCGACGCCGATCGCCGCGGCGGCGTCGGCGAGCGGCAGCCCCTCGAGCATCACGAGCGCGATCAGGCGCGCATCCGCATCCGGCAGCTCGCGCAGCGCCTGCGCGACCGCCGACCCGGCGTCGAGCCGCTCGAGCCGGTCGGCGGCGACGTCCGCGGTGTCGGGCGCGTCGGGGCCGAGCGGGATGTGCGCGATCAGCCGCTCGTTGCGGCGGATGCTGCGGCGAGCGTTGCGCGCGCAGTTGGTCGTCGTCACGAGCAGCCACGGGAGCACCGAGTCGTCGACGATCCGCACGCGCGCCCGGCGCCGCCACGCCTCCGCGAACGCGGCGGCCGTGACGTCCTCGGTGTCCTGCCGGTGCTGCATCAGTCTCCAGGCGTGCCGCCACACGCGATCGCCGTGCCTGTCGAAGATCGCCGCGAACGCGACCCCGTCCCCTCGCACGACGGCGCGCCACAGCTGCGCGTCGGTCTGCGAGAGGTCCACATCCCGGATTGTCCGGCGCGCGCCCCCTGGTTACAGGTGGGCGCGCCGCAGGATGGCGCGGATTTCTGCATTCCCAGCAACCTTTCACCTGCCCGCGTCGCGCGCGGGCGTACGTTGGGGGACGAGACGGGTTCCCGGCTCCGCCGGACAGGGGCCCGCTCGGGGCGGCTTCGGCGGTCGCGGGCGGGCAGGTCCGGTGCAGGAAGGTACGCAGGAGATCGACGATCGGATGCGTCACGGCACCCGAGCAAGCGAGGTTCACGATGCGTAGGAAGCTCACCGCCCTGGTCGCAGGCACGATGCTGGCCGTCGGAAGCCTGGCCGTCGCCACGCCGGCGATGGCCGAGCCGCCGGGCCCCGGCAGCAGCAGCCACCACTGCGCTCCCGGCCAGCACGGCAACCCCCACCCGGGGTTCAAGCCCGGCAACTGCTGACGGAGCCGAGCCCGAGGGCCCGCGGCCGAGCTTCCCCCAGCTCGGCGGCGGGCCCTCTGCCGTGCCGTCCGACCCGGAGCCGGCGGCCGGCCGCCGGCTCCGGCGCCGCCCGCGCACAACGCAAGCCCGCCCGCCCGATCCGGCGGCAGATCCTGGCGGCGAGCCCTGCGCGAGCCGGAACGCGCGGCGCGGGCTTGCGTTGTGCGAGCCCGCACCGTGGGCGGGCCCCCGGCTAGCCTCGGGGCATGCCCGTCGACGTCGTCACCGCCATCGAGATCGCCCGCCCGCGCGACGAGGTGGCCGCCTTCGCGGCAGACCCCGACCACGCCACCCGCTGGTACGAGAACATCCGCTCGGTCGAGTGGGAGACTCCGCCGCCGCTCGCCGCCGGCAGCCGGGTCGCGTTCGTCGCGAGCTTCCTCGGCCGCCGGCTCGCCTACACGTATGAGGTGCAGGAGCACGTGCCCGGCGAGCGCCTCGTGATGCGCACGGCGCAGGGCCCGTTCCCGATGACGACCGTCTACGAGTGGACGGATGCGCCGGGCGGCACCCGGATGACGCTGCGGAACAGCGGGGAGCCGGCCGGGTTCGCCCGGCTCGGGGCCCCGATGCTCTCCTCCGCGATGCGGCGGGCGAACGAACAGGACCTCCGGCGCCTCAAGGGCATCCTCGAAGCCTGACCCGCACCGCGCCGGCGCACAACGCAAGCCCGGCGTGCGCAGATCGCGGAGGAGCACGGCCGCTCGCCCCATCCGCCGCGGAACGCGGCTCGCGGGCTTGCGTTGTGCGAGAGGGAGCGCGGCGGCCGAGCCCCCGGGCGCGCCCCCACCCCACCCCTCCCCCGCCCGGCGGAGGCGACCGGGCGCATCCGCCCGCCGACGGAGGCGGGCCCGCGAGGCGCGCGCCTAGGCTCGGAAGGTGCGCCGAGCCCCCGATGCCAGATCGCTGCGATCCGACACGATCCTCGCGATCGCGCTCGCGGCGGCCGGCTGCGTCATGGTCGCGCTCAGCGCCACGACCGGGCTGCAGCTCACCGAGGTGCCGCTGTGGGCGCCGATGCTCGCAGCCGTGCTGCTCGCCGCGCCCCTCGTGCTGCGCCGCCGCCACCCGGTGCCGGTCGCTGCGGCGCAGATCGTCATCTACATCGTCGCCGGCGAGGCGGGCGCCCTCGAGCTGTACGTGTCGCAGGTGGCGCTCTTCATGGGCATCTACTCGATCGGCGCGTGGGAGGCGAACCGCCGCCTCGCGCACTGGTCGCGCGTCGTGATCGTCGTCGCGATGGCGGTGTGGCTGGCGGTCTCGGCGATCCGCGGCTTCTCGGAGCCCGAGACCGGCGAGCGCGGCGTGGCCGCCTACTTCGCGCTGCTCATGATCCAGGTGGTCATCAACGCCGCCTACTTCGGCGGCGGCTGGATCTTCGGCGATCGCGCCTGGCGCGCCGCCCTCGAGCAGGAGCAGCTCGCCGCCGCGCACGCCGAGATCCAGGCGCAGCAGGCGCTGCTCGCCGACCAGGCGGTCTCGCTCGAGCGGCTGCGCATCGCCCGCGAGCTGCACGACGTCGTCGCGCACCACGTCTCGGCGATGGGCGTGCAGGCCGGTGCCGCGCGGCGGGTGCTCGCCGCCGATCCCGAGCGGGCGGCGGATGCGCTGCGGCACGTCGAGCAGTCGGCTCGCGACGCGATCGGCGAGCTGCGGTCGCTCGTCGTGACGCTGCGCTCGGAGGACGAGCCGACCGGCGCGCCCGACCTCGACGCGCTGCCCGAGCTCGTCGCCTCGGCCGTCGCGAGCGGCCAGCGGGTGGGGCTGCAGACGATCGGCGAGCCGCGCTCCGTGACGCCGATGGTGGGGCTCGGCGCCTACCGGGTCGTGCAGGAGGCGCTCACGAACGCCCGCAAGCACGCCGGCCCGATGGCGCAGGTCGACGTGCGCGTGCGCTTCCTCGACGACGAGCTCGAGGTCGAGGTCGCCGACGACGGGCACGGCGGCGGACCGGGCTGGCACGGCGCGGGCGCCGGGCTCGTCGGCATGCGCGAGCGGATCGCGGCGCTCGGCGGCGCGCTCGAGGTGGGGCCGCGCTCGCGCGGCGGCTGGCTCGTGCGGGCGCGGGTGCCGTCGCGCTGAGGCGGCTGGCGCTCGGGCGCCGGCTGCCTCAGCAGCTCGTGTACTGCGCGGAAGCCTCGTTGATCGTCGGCGTGCCGCCGAGCACGAGCACATCGTCGGGCATGAACGCGATGAGCGCGCTGCGCGTCGTGGCCGGCATGCAGCTCGGACCGGTGAGCAGCAGCGGCGCGCCGGTCGCGCCTGCGGCCGCGGCACCGGCGAGCGCGTCCGGGAAGCCCGTGCCGCTCGCGACGTAGGCGGCGCTCACGTCGCTGAAGAGGCGCGAGAGCTGCACGGCGGTCGCATAGCGGTCGCTGCCGGCGTAGCGCTGCACCGTGCGGCCGCCCGCGGCGAGGCCCGAGGCGATGCCCTGCGAGACCGAGGAGGCGTCGCCGACCACCCCGGCCCATCCGACCCCCAGATCCTGCAGCGTGGTGAGCGTCGCCGCGTCGACCTGCGCCGCCCGCCCGTCGACCAGCAGCACGGGGCCGTCGCGGAGCGCCGCGGCCGGGCCGGCCGCGAGCGCGTCGGGGAAGCGGATGCCCGTGGCGACGAAGGCCGACGCGGCCGAGTCGAAGGCGTGCTCGGCGATGAGCCGGCTCGTCTCGTAGCGGTTGACGCCGCCGAGCCGCACGACCTCGCGGTTCGGGTCGAGCGCCTGCACCGCGGCCTGCACCGCGGCCGACACCGACGGCTCGGCGCCGACGATCACGACCTCCGCGGGTCGCAGGCGCCGGATCTCGTCGAGCACCGCCTGCGGGACGGAGCCCTGGGGCGTCAGCAGCACCGGGCCGCCCTCGTGCGCGGCGGCCGGGCCGGCGGCGAGCCCGTCGGGGAAGTCCTGGCCGCTCGCGAGGTAGACGACCGGAGCGGTGGTCGCGAACGTGCGGCGGGAGACCTGCACGGCGGTGGCGTAGCGGTCGGCGCCCGAGACGCGCGTGGCGGTCGGCAGCGTGACCGTGGGGTCGCCGAACCAGTCGGTCCAGATGCGCCAGGTGTTGCGGTTGCCGTAGGCGGAGCAGGTGTCGCCCGAGCCGTAGAGGTTCGCGAGCGCCGCGGCGTTCGGCTGATAGGGCGTGTAGTTGTAGAGGCCCGCAGTCGCGAGGTTCTCGATGAAGACGGGGCTCGAGCCGCAGGCGGCGTTCGGGTGGAAGAGCACCTGGTTGGTCTCGCCCGCCTGGTGGCGGTAGTTGTCGGGCAGCGCCGCGTAGCGGTTGAACTGCCGCGCGGCGAAGTAGACCTGGTAGTAGAAGCCGCCATAGGTCGAGTTGCAGGGCGACGTGTCGGGGCACGCGAACCCGGTCGCACGCTCGTAGCGGATGCTGGTCGGCTTCGTGTGCGAGACGAGCGACTGCTCCTTCTCGAGCAGCACGAGCAGGAAGCGCTGCGAGATGTCGCACGCGGCGCCGACGCGCGCGACGATGCTCGCCGCCGACTCGTCGCTCGTCGCGGCCAGCGCGCCGCAGTACGCATCGGCCGGGATCGCGACCGTGCTCTGCCGGTACCGGTTCAGGCAGGTGTAGCCCGACTCGCACCCGCGGTGCTTCGACTCGATGAACGCCTGCACCTGGGCCGCGCTCATCGCGCCGCCGTCGTAGAGCTGCTGGTCGGAGACGAGGAAGCCGGGATCGAAGTCGGCGGCCTCGGCCGCGACCGCCCGGTCGCCGCCGCTCGTCGGGGGCGCGACGGTGAGGAGCGCGCCCATGAGGGCGGCGACCACCGCGGCGACGATCAGACGGGGTTTCGTGCGCATCCTGCAACCATTCCGTGGGGGCAAAGCTCTGACCAGGGTACCGGCCCGGCTCCGCGGCGCAACGGCCGATACCGTGGGCGCGTGACGCGCATCCTGCTGGTGGACGACCAGGCGCTCGTGCGCGCAGGCTTCGAGACGATCTTGACGAGCGAGCCCGGCTTCGAGGTCGTCGGCCAGGCGAGGGACGGCGCGGAGGGCGTGCGGCTCGCCGGCGAGCTGCGGCCCGATGTCATCTGCATGGACGTGCAGATGCCCGTCATGGACGGCCTCGAGGCGACGCGCGCGATCACCGCGACCTCGGCGCATCCGGCCGTGCTGATGCTCACGACCTTCGACCGCGAGGACTTCCTCTTCGAGGCGCTCTCGGCCGGCGCGAGCGGCTTCCTGCTGAAGACCGCCGAGCCCGAGCACCTCATCGACGCCGTGCACGCGCTCGCTCGAGGCGACGCGCTGCTGAGCCCCGAGGTGACGCGCCGCGTGATCGAGCGGTTCGCGGCGACGCCCGCCGCGCCCGCGCCCGAGGCGACCGACGACGCCGGCGCCCCTGACGCATCCGCACCGCCCGCGCTCGCGCAGCTCACCGAGCGCGAACGCGAGACGCTGCTGCTGCTGGCGCGCGGCCGCTCGAACGCCGAGATCGCGAAGGAGCTCTTCGTCGGCGAGGCGACCGTGAAGACGCACGTGTCGAACGTGCTGCTGAAGCTCGGCATCCGCGACCGCATCCACGCCGTCATCTGGGCGTACGAGCACGGGGTGGTGGCGCCGCGTGGCTGACGAGCCGCGCTCCGGCGGTGCAGCCGCCGAACGCCCGGCGGCGCCGCGCGGGCCAGGCGTCGCGATCGCGTGGTTCGTGCTCTCGGCGGCCGGGCTCGTCGGCACCTGGTGGTTCAACATCGCCTTCATCGCCGAGGCGGGCGGGCTCGGCTACCTCGAGGGCTGGTTCGCGAACGCGGCCGCCTCGTCGGCCTCGGTCGACCTGCTCGTCGTCGCGGTCGCGGCGTCGATCTTCATGCTCGTGGAGGGCGCGCGGCTCGGCTGGGCGCGCTGGGTGTGGGCGCTCGTGCTGCTGAGCGGGCTGACCGCGATCGCGTGCACCTTCCCGCTGTTCCTCGGGCTGCGCGAGCTCGCGCTGCGGCGCCGCGAGCTCGCGGCAGCCTCCCCCGGCCCGCCCGCCTGACGCGCCCACCTGACGCTCCCGCCGCCCGTTCGTCGACCGGCTCCGCGCGGCTCCGACCGGACTATCCGGTCGCAGCGGCACCTGGCCGGTCGACGAACGATGGCGGGCGGACGACTGCGGCTCCCCCGCCCGGCGGAGCCGGAAGTCCAGCCTCGAGAGGGAGGCCCGACGACGCTCGCGACCGTAGCGTCGGAGCATGCTCTCCATCCGCTCGATCTCCCGCTCGTTCCACGGGCACCAGGCGCTGCGCGACGTCTCGTTCGACGTGCACGACGGCCTCATGACCGGCTTCGTCGGCGCGAACGGCGCCGGCAAGACCACCGCGATGCGCATCATCCTCGGCGTGCTCGAGCCCGACAGCGGCTCCGTCGAGGTCGACGGCCGCCCGGTGAGCGCCGACGACCGCGCGCAGTTCGGCTACATGCCCGAGGAGCGGGGGCTCTACCCCAAGATGCAGGTGCTCGAGCAGCTCGTCTACCTCGGCCGCCTGCACGGCATGAGCCGCATCGACGCCTCGCGCCGCGCCGACGCGCTGCTCGAGCAGCTCGGGCTCGCCGAGCGCCGCGCCGACACGCTCGAGTCGCTGAGCCTCGGCAACCAGCAGCGGGCGCAGATCGCGGCCGCGCTCGTGCACCAGCCCACCGCCCTCGTGCTCGACGAGCCGTTCTCCGGCCTCGACCCGATGGCCGTCGAGACGACGCTCGAGGTGCTGCGCGACGTCGCGCGCGCCGGGGCGCCCGTGCTGTTCTCGAGCCACCAGCTCGACGTCGTCGAGCGCCTCTGCGACTCGCTCGTCATCCTCGCCCACGGCGAGGTGCGCGCCGCCGGCACGCGCGAGCAGATCCGCGCGGCGCACGCCCGCCCCGAGTGGGTGCTGCAGACCGGCGACGCGGGCTTCGTGCGCGGCATCCCGGGCGTCGAGGTGCTCGAGTTCGACGGCGGCCACGTGCGCTTCACCGCCGCAACCGACGCCGACGCCGACCGCGTGCTGCGCGAGGCGATCGAGCGCGGCGCCGTGCGCAGCTTCTCCCCCGTCGCCCGCCCGCTGACCGAGATCTTCCAGGAGGTCGTCCGATGACCGCGCCCACCGCATCCGCCCCCCGCCGCGGGCGCACGCCCTTCGCCCAGGCGGTCGGCATCGTCGCCGAGCGCGAGATCGTCACGAAGGTGCGGTCGAAGAGCTACCTCATCTCGACCGCGATCCTGCTCGCGCTCATCCTCGCCGCGGTGATCTTCTCGTCGGTCGGCCCCGAGCTGTTCGACCAGGACACCCGCGTCGCCACCACCGCCGAGCTCGCCTCGACCCTGCAGGGACTCGACGGGCTCGCCGTCGAGACGCTGCAGGGGGCGGATGCGGTGCGGCAGGCGGTGCTGGACGGCACGGCCGACGCCGGGGTCGTCTCCGGCGACGGACCCTCCGGCCTCACGGTGCTCGCCGACCGCGAGGCGCCGAGCGACCTGCTGCAGCTGCTGAGCGTCGCCCCGGCGCTCGAGCTGCTCGACCCCAACGCGCCCGACCCGATGCTCACCTACTTCATCGGGCTCGCCTTCGGCGTCGTGTTCTTCTCCTCCGCCATCACCTTCGGGCAGACGATCGCGCAGTCGGTCGTCGAGGAGAAGCAGTCGCGCATCGTCGAGATCATGCTCGCGACGGTGTCGGCGCGGGCGATCCTCGCGGGCAAGGTGCTCGGCAACTCGGTGCTCGCCTTCGCGCAGATCATCCTGATCGCCGCGGTCGTGCTGCTGGGCGGAGCGATCACCGGCTCGCAGCTGCTGCTCGACGGGCTGGGCATGCCGATCGTGTGGTTCGTGCTGCTCTTCACTGTCGGCTTCGTGATGCTCGCCGCGCTCTACGCCGCCGCGGCGGCGCTCGTCTCCCGCGCCGAGGACCTCGGCACCGCGACGAGCCCGATCATGATGCTGGTGATGATCCCGTACTTCCTCGTGATCATGTTCAACAACAACCCGCTGGCGCTGCAGATCATGTCGTACGTGCCGTTCTCCGCCCCCGTCGCGGTGCCGATGCGCGTCTACCTGCAGACGCAGCAGTGGTGGGAGCCGCTGCTGTCGCTCACGGTGCTCGTCGCCTTCACGGTGCTGGTGATCGGCTTCGCGGCCCGCGTCTACGAGCGGTCGCTGCTGAAGACGGGCGCCGCGGTGAAGTGGAAGGACGCGCTGAAGGCGTAGCCGCGCTACGCCGCTCCGCGGCTCCGCAGCTCCGCGGCTCAGCACAACGCAAGCCCGCCGGCTCCGTTCCGCGGCCTCCTCGCCCCTCGCGGCGCAGGCGCCGCCGGATCGCGCCGGCGGTCTTGCGTTGTGCGCGCCCACGCCGCGCGCGGCGAGCCGGATCCAGCGACACGCTTGACGAAGCACAGGTTCCGTGGTTCATTAGTCGAGTAATGAACCAACGTGGTGAGCCGCGCAGCTCACCCAGGATGTGCGCGCATCCGCCCCACCCCACCCAAGGAGGCAGCCATGCTCGACGACAGCAAGCCGCTGTTCGTAGCCGTGGCGGAGCAGATCGAGGACGGCATCCTCGACGGCACCTACCCGGAGGACGGCCCCGTGCCCTCCACCAACGAGCTCGCCGCCTTCCTCCGCATCAACCCCGCGACCGCCGGCAAGGGCCTCGGCCTGCTCGTCGACGCGGAGGTGCTCATCAAGAGGAGAGGGATCGGCATGTTCGTCGCCCCCGGCGCCCGAGAGGCGCTCCGCCAACGACGCAGGCTCGCGTTCGAGGACCAGTACATCGCTCCCCTGCTGCGCGAGGCAGAGCAGCTCGGCATCAGCCCCGACGACCTCGCGCGCATGATCACGAAGGAGTTCGCGCGATGAGCGCCATCGTCACCACCGACCTCGCCAAGCACTACGACGACGTGCGCGCGCTCGACGGGGTGTCCGTCACCCTCGCCGAGCACCGCATCCACGGCCTGCTCGGCCGCAACGGGGCCGGCAAGACCACCCTCATGCAGCTGCTGACCGGCCAGGTCTTCGCCACCGCCGGCGAGATGCGGGTGCTCGGGCAGAGCCCGGTCGAGAACGCCGAGGTGCTCTCGCAGACCGCGTTCATCCAGGAGAGCCAGCGCTACCCCGACACGTTCCGGGCCGTCGACGTACTGCGCATCGCCGCCGGCGCCTACCCGCACTGGGACCAGGCCTACGCCGACACCCTCGTCGCGCAGTTCCAGCTGCCCGAGCGGCGCATGATCAAGAAGCTCTCGCGCGGCCAGCTCTCGGCGATCGGCATCGTCATCGGGCTCGCCTCCCGGGCGCCCATCACGTTCTTCGACGAGCCGTACCTCGGCCTCGACGCGGTGGCCAGGCGGATGTTCTACGACCGCCTGCTCGCCGACTTCAGCGAGCACCCCCGCACCGTCGTGCTGTCGACGCACCACATCGACGAGGTGGCGAACCTCCTCGAGCACGTCGTCATCCTCGACCAGGGGCGCGTGCTGCTCGACGCCGACACCGACGAGCTGCACGACGCGGCCATCACCGTCTCGGGCCGCGCGCCCGACGTCGACGCCTTCCTCACGGGACGCGAGGCGCTCGACCGCACGCGGCTCGGCGGGCTCGCGACCGCCACGCTCTCGACGCGCGACGGCGACGAGCGCGCCGCCCGCGAGGCGGGGCTCGACGTCTCGCCCGTCTCCCTCCAGGAGCTCTTCGTGCACCTGACCACCGCATCCGCCACCGCGCCGGCCACCGCCGGCGCCGACCCCGCGACCGACGTCGCGACCGTCTGAGGAGCCGCCATGCGCATCCGCAACGTCGTGCAGCTGCACACCGTCAACCGCCTGCAGGCCTTCGGCTGGCCGCTCGTCATCATGTCGCTCTCGCTCACCATCACGCTCATCATCGGCGCGCTCGTGGTCGGCGTCGGCGGCGCCGACGCGCGCACCGGGATGAACACCGGCATGCAGTGGAACGGCGCGATCTTCGCGCTGCTCGGGCCGCTCATCGGCTTCGGCTTCATCGCCATGGGGCAGTACTTCCCGCTCGCGCTCGGCCTCGGCCTCACCCGCCGCGAGTTCGCCGCCGGCACCGCGCTCGTCTTCGTCGGCAACGCCGCCTTCTACGCCGCCGTCGTGACGATCGGCAAGGTCGTCGAGGTCGCGACGGGCGGCTTCGGGCTGGGCGTGCGCTTCTTCGACACCTTCTACACCGGCATCGGCGCGTGGTGGCAGACGCTCGTGCAGACGTTCCTGCTCATCCTCGCGGTGATGCTCGTGGGCGCGGCGATCACCACCGCGTTCCACCGCTGGGGGCAGTCGTTCCTGTGGGTGTTCTGGATCGGGCTCGCCGCCGTCGTGCTCGCGGTGGTCGCGGGGGCGCTGCTGTCGGATGCGTTCCGGGCGGCGGCGATGGACGTCCTCGGGATGGCCTGGGGCGGCTGGATGGTCGTGATCGCCGGCTTCGCGGCGCTCGGCGCGGCGGTCTGGCTGACGCTCGTGCGGCGGGCGCAGGCGCGGTAGCCGGGCGCCGGGTCAGCGCTTCACGGCAGCGAGGCGCGCGAGCGCCTCCTCGCGCTCGGCCTTGTGGTCGAGGATGCGCTCCGGGTAGCCGTGCGCGGAGCCGTCGGGCACCCTCCACGGCTCGTGCACCGCGGCGCCCGCGATGTGCCGCAGCTCGGGCACCCAGCGACGCACGTAGTCGCCGTCGGGGTCGAAGCGCTGGCCCTGCAGCACCGGGTTGAAGACGCGGAAGTAGGGTGCCGCGTCGGTGCCGGTACCGGCCGTCCACTGCCAGCCGTGGTTGTTGGACGCGAGGTCGCCGTCGGCGAGGTGCCGCAGGAAGTGGCGGGCGCCGTGCGGCCACCACACGTGGAGGTCCTTCGTGAGGAAGCTGGCCGTCACCATGCGCACGCGGTTGTGCATCCAGCCCTCGGCGAGCAGCTGGCGCATGCCGGCGTCGACGAAGGGGAAGCCGGTGCGCCCCTCGCACCACGCCTCGAAGAGCTCGCCCGGCTCGTCGTAGGCGATGCCGCGCAGCTGGTCGCCGTAGTCGTGCCAGGCCGAGCGCGGGTGGTGCAGCAGCACGTCGGCGTAGAACTCCCGCCAGGCGAGCTCGGTCTGGTAGCGCTTCAGCGAGCGCTGCGCCGCCGTGCTACGGCTCGGCGCGACGCGGTCGAGGTCGGCGAGCAGCGTGCGCGGATGCACGGCGCCGAGCTTGAGCGCGATCGACAGGCGGGAGGTGCCGTCGAGATCGGCGCGGTCGCGGGCGGTGTCGTAGTCGTCGATCGCGTCGTCGAGGAACTCGTGCCACCGCTCGAGCGCGCCCTCCTCGCTCGCCCAGCCGAGCTCGGCCGAGGTGTCGGGCGGCTCGGGCAGCGGCTCACCCTCGGCCCAGCGCACCCAGCGGGTGCCGGCCGGCAGCTCGGCGGGCGCCCGCCATCCGTGCTCGAGCCACGCCTTCGAGAAGGGCGAGAAGACGCGGAAGGGCTCGCCGTCGCGCTTGCGCACGCGCCCCGGCGAGACCGCGTACGGGGTGCCGGTCGCCACGAGCGGCACGTCGAGCGCCGCCTCGACACGGGTATCGCGCCGACGGCCGCCGGGCGTCGTCTCGCCCGAGACGTGCACCGCATCCGCCCCCACCTCGGCAGCGAGCGCGGGGATGACCTGCTCGGGCCGGCCGCTGCGCACGATGACCGCGCCGTCGGTGGCGCGGTGCAGCCCGGCGAGCGCGGTGCGGAGCGCCGCGGTGCGCGGCACGCCCGCATCCTCGAACGCCGGATCGACGACGAAGACGGGCAGCACCTCGCCGGCCTCGGCGGCGGCGGCCAGCGCCGGGTGGTCGTGCACCCGCAGGTCACGGCGGAACCACACGATCTGCGCACCCATGCGGGCAGGCTACGCGGCCCGGCTCGACGTCAGCCGCTGGGCCCTGACGGCCGACAGCCGGGCGGACGCGGATGCGCGCGCCCGGCCGCCGAAGCGTGGTCGCGTCAGCCGAGCGGGTCGGCCTGCTCCTGCTCGTCGGGCGCCGGCACGGGGTGCGGGTGCACGCCCGCGTCGAGGTGGCGCGTCGCGCTGGGCACGTCGGCGCCGTCGTGGGGCCTGAGGCCCTCGGCCTCGCTCGCGACGTCGTCCGCCCCGTGGTCGGCGACGGGCTGGTCGGGCCGCTGCTCGGCGAACTCGAGCTCGCCCGGGTCCGTCGGGCGCTCGTCGGGCACGTGCTGGTCGGTCGGGTGCTGTCCTGCGTCCATGCGCTCGGGCATCCGGTCTCCCTTCCTCGCGGTCGGCGCCGGAGGGCGCCGCTGCTCCCGCGCCCGGCAGTGTGGTCGCTCGACCTGTGCCGCGCCTGAGCGGGCGCGCGCCGCCGACGGCACCTGGGCCGTCGGCGGCGGGCGCCCACCTGCGGTCAGTGACGCGGGTCGTGCCGCTCCGCCTCGTCGACGACCGCGGGACCGGTGCCGTGCTCGGGCGAGTCGGCGTCCTGCACGGGCGAGCCCTCGCCCGTGGGCGACGGGCCGAGGCCCTGCGCGGGCGAGGCGGCATCCTGCGTGGCGCCGTCGCCGGCGGATCCGCGCGCGCCCTCGGCCGGCGACGCGGCGTCGCGCACCGGCGAGCCGGAGCCGTCGGACTGCGAGCCGAGCCCCTCGACCGGCGAGTCGGCGTCGTCGTCGAGGTGCGTGCCGGCCACGTGGTGGCCGTGCTCGTCGTGGTGGCCGTGCTCGCCGTGGTGCTCGTGCCCCTCGTGGCCGTGCTCGACGTGCTCGTGCTCGTGCTCGTGCTCGTCGTGCCGGCCGTGCTCCCCTGGCTGCGATGCGTGGTTCATGCGCTCCTCCAATCGTCGCGCGGCTCCGGCGTCGTCGCCGGCCCGCGGGTCTCCCTGCTCCGCATTCTGTCGCGAAGCTCCTGCACGCGCACCCATCAGCTCGTCTGCGAGGATCGTTCCGTGCAGCAGCTCCACGACGCGGATCGCCGCGGGTTCGCCTCCGACAACTACTCCGGCGTGCACCCCGCCGTGCTCGCGGCCGTCGCCGCGGCCAACGGGGGCCACCAGACCGCCTACGGCGCCGACGACTACACGGCGCGGCTGCAGGAGGTCGTGCGCGGCCACTTCGGCGACGCCGCCGAGGCGTTCCCGGTCTTCAACGGCACCGGCGCGAACGTGCTCGCGCTGCAGTCGCTCCTGCCCCGGTGGGGCGCGGTGATCGCGGCGAAGAGCGCGCACATCAACGTCGACGAGGGCGGCGCTCCCGAGCGCGTCGGCGCCATGAAGCTGCTCACCGTGCCGACGCCCGACGGCAAGCTGAGCCCCGAGCTCATCGACCTCGAGGCGTGGGGCTGGGGCGACGAGCACCGGGCCCAGCCGCTCGCGGTCTCGATCACGCAGTCGACCGAGCTCGGCACGCTCTACACCCCCGACGAGATCCGCGCGATCGCCGACCACGCGCACGAGCGCGGCATGCTGCTGCACGTCGACGGCGCGCGGCTGTCGAACGCGGCGGTCTCGCTCGGCACCGACCTGCGCGCGTTCACGACCGACGCGGGCGTCGACATCCTCTCCCTCGGCGGCACGAAGAACGGCGCGATGGGCGCCGAGGCGGTCGTCGTGCTCTCGGAGGGCGCTGGCGAGGGCCTCCTGTACCTCCGCAAGCTCAACATGCAGCTCGCGTCGAAGATGCGCTTCATCTCGGCGCAGCTCGTCGCGCTCTTCGAGGGCGACCTGTGGCGCGAGAGCGCCGCGCACGCCAACGCCATGGCGACGCGCCTGCGGGCCGCGGTCGAGCAGGTGCCCGGCGTCGGGTTCGCCTACCCGACCCAGGCGAACGGCGTCTTCGCGCGGCTGCCCGAGGGCGTCGCCGACCGGGTGCGCGAGCGCTTCTTCTTCTACGACTGGGACGCCCCGGCCGGCGAGGTGCGCTGGATGTGCACGTGGGACACGACCGAGGACGACGTGGATGCGCTGGCGCAGGCCGTGCGGGAGGCCGTCGGCGCGTAGGCGCGCGCCCGTCCGGCGCGACGCGGCCGGCGCACGACGAGGCCCCGGCGGTACTCCGCCGGGGCCTCGGGTCGTGCGGCGGAGCGTCTAGCGCTGCGCCTCGTCCTGCACGTGCTGACGGGCGCGCTGCGCGTCGTCCTGCACGTCCTTGGCGGCCGACTGCGCGTCGCCCTTGATGTGCTCGCCGGCCTGCTGCGCCGTGTCCTTCACGGACTGCGCCGCCTGCTGCGCGGGCTCCTTCAGGTGCTCGCCCATCTCCTGGGCGACGTCCTTCGCGCCGTCGACGAGGGGCTGCGCGCCCTCCTTCACCTTGCTCGCGACCTCCTTCTCCTTGTCGCTCGCGGGGATGAGGGAGGCGACGAGCGCGCCGACGCCGAAGGCGATGAGGCCGACGGCGAGCGGGTTGCCCTTCGCCTTGCGGACGGCCCGGTCGGCGCCGTCACGGACGCTCTCGCCGGCGTGGCCGATCGCGCCCTGCACGTCGTCGCCCATCCGCCCGACGGCCCCGGGGTCGTGGTCGTCGACGCCGAACACGCGGTCCTTGACGTCGCCGAACCGGCCCTTGATGCGCTCGGTCTGGCGACCGACCATGCCGCTCGGCGACACCTTCTCGCCCAGTGCGTCGACGTCGCCGCTGACCTCGGCGCGGGTGCGCTCGATCCGCGCGCGGATCTCCTCAGGTGTCTCGTTCATCGGTTCTCCTCCTTCGTGTGCGTGATGTCGGGGATGTGCTTGACGGAGTCGACCGTCTCGGGCATGGGCTCGACCTTCGCGAGCTCCTTGCGGCCCTGCGTGTAGAGCACGGCGGCGACGATCGCCCAGAGCACGCCCACGATGAGCGCGCCCCAGCCGAGGTGCTCGAGCCAGTCGCCGAGCGCGAACATGAGCGCGAGCGACAGGAACAGGATGACGAGGCCGCCTGCGTAGCCGGCGCCGCCGAGCATCCCCGCGCCCTTGCCCGCACGGGTGGCCTGCTCCTTGGCCTCGGCCTTCGCCAGGGCGATCTCCTGGCGCATGAGGGTCGAGGTGTCGCGCATCAGGTCGCCGACGATGTCGCCGAGCGACTGCGAGGCCGCCCGCTCCTCCGCGGGCGTCTCGGCCGCCGCGACGGCGGGATCCTCATGCGCGGCGTGCGCTCCGCGCATGCCGGTGGTGGGGTCGGTCACAGTCCGCCCTCCCTCCGCGTGGTCGGGTCGCCCTGGCTGCCGGGGACACCGGTGCCCGTCGTCGGGACGCCGCTGGGCGTGGCCGTCGGCACGCCGGTGGCCGGCGGGATGCCCGTGCTGCCCGGCATGCCGGTGCTCGCGGGGATGCCGGTGCCGTGCGGCTGGTGGCCCGTCTGCGCCGGGACGTCCCAGTCGGTGACGACGCCCTGCGTCGAGCCGCCGGGCCGGGCCTCCGGCGAGCGGATGCCCGCGACCGAGGTGGAGTCGGCGTGGCGGGCGGTCGAGGTGCCCTTCGCCTGGTCCTGCGCGTCGCCGATCATGCCGCGCGTGAGCCGGCCGACGACGAGTCCGGCGACGCCCGCGATGGCGATGAAGGTGCCGGGGTGCTGGCGCGCGTAGCGCTTGACCTCGTCGAGCAGGTCGGCGGGCTCGCGCCCGTCGAGCCAGCGTGCCGCCGCGTCGACGCGGTCGCCGACCTCGCCGGCGAGCTGCGCCGCGAGGCCGTGCTGGCCGGACTCCGAGGCCATCCTGCGGAGGTCGCCTCCGAAGGTGTGCATGCCGTCGGCCGCGCGCTGCGTCTGCGCCTTCGCCTGGCCCTGCGCCTCGTGCATCGTCTGGTCCCACAGGTGGCGCGCCTGCTGCTTCGCCTCGCCGGCGACGTTGCGAGCCTCCTCCTTGGCGGTGCCGGCGACGTTGCGGCCCGCGTCCGCGGCGGTGTCGCGCACGTGCGCGGCCTCCTCCTTCGCCGTGTCCTTCGTGCTGTGCTCCGACTGACCGGGCGCTCGCGTCGGCGGCACGGTCGGGGTTCCGAAGACCGCCTCCGCCTCGGGCGGGATGCCGCCGGGTCGGTGGAGCTGGTCGTTGGGCTGGTATGCGTCGGTCATGATCCATCCATTCCGTCTGACGTGGAGGCGGTGCCTCCGATGGCACTGACTTGTCCCCCATAGTCGTCCCCCATTCCTGGAAGTCAACTGGCTGTCTCCCAGGGTTCAACTCCAGGTCGCAGGTCGGTGCGATGCTGAGCGCATGGCCAGCGACGCATCCGCACGCATCGGCACACCGGGCGGCTCGGCCGAGCGCCCGGCGGTGTTCTTCCGCGATGCCGACGAGTTCCGCGCGTGGCTCGAGGCGCATCACGAGACCGCCGCCGAGCTCTGGATGGGGCTCAGCGCCAAGCACGTCGAGCCGCGCGGCCTCACGTGGGCCGAGGCGGTGCCGGAGGCCCTCTGCTTCGGCTGGATCGACTCGCTCTCGCAGCGCATCGACGGCGACGCGCGCCGGCAGCGCTGGACGCCGAGGAAGCGCTCGTCGACCTGGTCGGCGGTGAACGTCGCGCACGTCGAGCGGCTGCTGGCCGAGGGGCGGATGCGACCGGCCGGCATCGCGGCGTTCGAGGCGAGGCGGGAGGAGGCGACGGGCGTCTACGCGTACGAGCGCGCCGAGCAGCGGCTCCCGCCCGAGCTGCAGCAGCACCTCGACGCGTCGGCGGCCGCGCGCGCGTTCCTCGCCGAGGCGCCGGCGGGCTACCGCCGCACGGCCGTCGCGTGGGTGCTCGGCGCCAAGCGCGAGGCGACCCGCGAGCAGCGCGCGCGGCAGCTCGCCGACGACTCCGCCGCGGGTCGGCTCATCCCGCCGCAGCGGTACGGCGAGACGCCGCGCTGGGTCGAGCGCGCCGCGGCCGCCGCCGGCGCCGCCTGAGCGGCGCTGCCGCGGGCCCCGTCAGCCGCCCCGCTGCCCCTCGAGGTACGCCGCGAGCTTCGCGAGCGACTGGCCGAGCCCCAGCTCGTGATCCTCGGGCGAGATGCCCGGCGGCACGTCGGCCGCCGAGACCGTGACCCGCGTACCCGCCGCGACCGGCTGCATCCGCCACGTCATGAGCGTGTCGCCGCGGAAGCGCTCCTCGGCCGACTCGAAGGCGACCCGCTGCACCACGAGCTCGTGCGGCACGAGCTCGACGAACGTGACGCGCGACGCATCCGTCGCCTCGTCGGTCTTCGGGTCGACCGGGTCGTCGAAGCGCAGCACGGCGCGGAAGCCGCCGCCCTCGCGCGCGTCGAGCCCCTCGATCGACGCGGTCGCGCCCTCGGGCGGCAGCCACGCGGTGAGCGCCTCGGCGTCGAGCAGCGCCGCGTAGACGCGGTCGGGCGCCGCCGCGATGACGGTGCCGGCGCGGTCGACGCGCGGCGCCTCGCGCGCGTGCTCGTGCGCCGCGCTGTCCCCGTGCGCGATCGAGCGCACGGCGGCCGCGAGCCCGAGCGCGAGGTCGTCGAAGGTGAGCCGCCCGCCCTCGTGGGTGATGGCGGATGCGTCGGCCGAGGCGCCGGGGTCGGTCTCGTCGCCGACGCCCGCGGTGCCCCTCGTGCGCACCGCCGGCACGTGCACGAAGCCGCCCGGCACGTCGAGCCCGGCGACGAGGTAGGCGACGTGGTTGCAGAGGAACCGGCCCGCATCGTCGCTCGCGTCGGCGGGGAGGCCCACCGCGAGGATCGCGCTGACGAGCGCGTCGACGTCGAAGCCGGAGGGCCGCCCGGCCGGGCCCGCGGGGTCGATCGGGGTGCCGCGCGGCTGGTCGCCCGCGTTGTCGGGGATGCGCGCGTCGTCCTCGTTGACGGCCCACCGCTCGGGCGTGATCGCGCTGCGGCCGCCCGCCTCGCCCACCGCGAGCACCGCATCCGGCCGATGCTCGTCGACGAGCGCCCGCAGCGCCGGGCCCGCGGCGCCGAAGGCGACCGGGAGCGTGCCGGTGACGAGCTCGGCGCCCGGCTGCGGGTCGGCCGCCCACGCGTCGGCGAGCCGCCGCACCGCCTCGAGGCTCGCGTTCTCCGGGTCGCCGCCGAACGGCTCGAACGCTGTCACCAGGATCCGCATGGCTCCAGTGTGCCCCGGCGGCGCGAGCCGCGCATCCCGTCGGGCGGGGCGCCGGTCGGCCCGCGGTCGCTAGAACTCGACGACGACCGGCAGGTGATCGGAGAACGCCGGGCGAGGCGCGCGCGCCTGCCGGGACGGCGGCAGCTGGTCGGCGCTCAGCACGTGGTCGAGCTGCACGAGCGGGCGGTGCGAGGGGTAGGTCGCGCCCCGGGCCAGCAGCCGCGCGCGCGCCACGCGACGTGCCATCCCGGGCGGCAGGTTCAGGTCGCCCATGAGCACGCGCGGACCGGGCAGCGTGCGCAGCCACCGCATCCCGTGGCGCAGCTGCTGCGCGTTCGTGCCCTGCACGAAGGTCAGGTGCGCCGACGCGATCGTCCACACGCCGTGCGGCGTGCGGATCGTCGCCGCGACGATCGCGCGCGGCTCGTCGCGCAGCCACACCACGCGGTGCGTCTCGGGGTCGACGACCGGGGCACGGAACATCGGCGCGGGCGGGAGCCGGTGCACGTGCCAGCGCAGCACCGGGTAGCGCGACAGCAGCGCGATGCCGTAGGCGTCGGCGGTCGCGTCGAGGTCGTCGTCGCCCGCGGGCCGCCAGGGCCGTGCGGGATCGCCGATGACGGTCGGCACGAAGCGCGACGCCGTGGCGCCCATCGCCTCCGCCGCGACCGCGGTGAGGTCGATGTGGCCCGAGCGCGACTGGCCGCGGTCGACCTCCTGCAGTGCGAGCACGTCGGCGTCGAGATCGGCGATCGCGCGGCGGAACCGGTCCTCGTCGACGGCGGGGTCGGCGTGGGTCCTGCCGTGCAGGATGTTCCAGGTCGCCAGCCGCATGGGGCCATCCTGCCGCCTGCGGGCCCGGAGGCGAGGGATGCTCGGGCGCGGCGCGCGGATGCGTCGTCGGCGGATGCGCCGCCCGGGCCGCGCGAGCGCTGCGGCACGGCAGGATGGGAGCGTGACGATCGCAGGCCTCGACGTAGGCGGGACGAAGATCGCGGGGGTGGCGCTCGCCGCTCGCCCCGGCGGCGGCGCCTCGGCGACCCCTGCATGGGGCCTCGACGACGTGCTCGTGCGCACCCACCGGCCCCACCGCATCCACGGCCCCGAGGCGCTGCTCGACGCGCTCGAGGGCGCCGTCCGCGAGCTCGACGCGCAGCTGGCCGACCTCGGCCGCCCGCCCGTCGCCGCCGTCGGCCTCGCGATCGCCGCGTGGATGCCGCGCGACCGCGAGTCGATCATCTGGGCCGCGCACCTCGGCGTGCGCGACTTCGCGCTGCGCTCGGCGCTCGCCGAGCGGCTCGGCGTGCCGGTCACGATCGACAACGACGCCAACGGCTACCTCGTCGGCGAGGCGGCGATGGGCGCGGCGGCGGACGCGTCGTCGTCGATCCTGATCGCGCTCGGCACCGGGGTGGGCGGCGCGTTCGTCGCCGACGGGCGGCCGCTGCTCGGCGCCCACGGCCTCGCGGGCGAGCTCGGCCACGTGACGGTCGACGAGTCGGGGCCGGTGTGCTCGTGCACGGCGCGCGGCTGCATCGAGGCCTACGCGGGCGGCAACGCGCTCGCGCGCGACGCGGCGGCGGTGCCGGCGGCGGTGGCGCTCGCGCCGGGCGGCCGCCCGACGGCGCTGCACCTCGAGCGCGCGGCGCGGGCCGGGGATGCGACGGCCCTCGCCGTCATGGAGCGGGCCGGATGGGCCGTGGCGGCGGGGCTCCGCCGCCTGCTGCCCGCCTTCGACCCGGAGGTCGTCGTGCTCGGCGGCCGCGTCATGCTCGCCGCCGCCGACCTGCTGCTGCCGGTGATCGAGCGCGAGCTCGCCGCGCACGCGCCGCTGCAGGGCGTGCCGCAGCCGCGCCGGCTCGAGCTCGCCCGCCTCGGCGACCACGCGGCGGCGATCGGCGCGGCGGTGCTCGCGGCGCGCTGAGCCGCGCCCCGCGCCTCCCCCACCTCGCGCGGCTGCCGCCCTCCGCCGCGCCGCAACGCACCTCGCCTCCCCACAGATATAGGGCCAAGTGCTCGCATCACCCCGCGATGACAGCCACTGCCCCTACATCTGCGCCCGCGGACGCGGAACGGCCCCCGGCGCTGAGCCGGGGGCCGTTCCGCGCGCGGATGCGCGGGGTGCGGTGGGGCGTCAGCCCTGCGCGCGGCGCGGGGCGCGGCGCGAGCCGCCGCCGGTCGACGACCACGCCACGGACGAGCCGCCGCGCGGTGCGCCGCCCTGGCCGCCCGGGCGACCGCCCTGGCGAGCCGGCTGACCCGAGCGCGCGCCGCCCGAGCGGGCGCCGCCGCCCTGGCCGCCGCGGCCACCGGCAGCGCCGGCGCCGCCCTTGGTCTCGGGGCGACCCGAGCGGTCCTTGCGGGGACGCTCGGAGCGGGCGGTGCCGGCGCCGGCGCCGTGCGCGCCGGAGCCCGCGACGCCGTCACGGCTGCCGCGACCACGACCGCGGCCGCCGCCCGAGCGGCCCGCGCCCTGCGGCTGCTGGATCTCGTTGCCGGAGCCGGGGCCGCCGGGGACCGGCGCCACGTGCGGGGCGTACGGGCCGACGAGCTGGTCGACCGCATCCGACGACGCCGTGACGATCTGCGCGGGCACCGAGATCTCGGCCTTCCGCAGCAGCGTCATCGTGTCGCGGCGCTGCGCGGGCAGCATCACGGTCGCGACGTCGCCCTCCGAGCCCGCGCGCGCCGTGCGGCCCGAGCGGTGCAGGTAGGCCTTGTGCTCCATGGGCGGGTCGACGTGCACCACGAGCTCGACGTTGTCGACGTGCACGCCGCGGGCGGCGACATCCGTCGCCACGAGCACGCGCACGGTGCCGTCGGAGAACTGCGCGAGGTTGCGGTCGCGGGCGTTCTGCGACAGGTTGCCGTGCAGGTCGACGGCGGGGATGCCCGACGCGGTGAGGTGCTTCGCGAGCTTCTTCGCCTGGTGCTTCGTGCGGGTGAAGAGGATGCGGCGGCCCTCGCCCGAGGCGAGGCGGCGCACGAGCAGGTTCTTGTCGTCGGGCGCGACCTCGAACACGTGGTGCGTCATCGCGGCGACGGGCGAGTGCGCCTCGTCGACCGAGTGCATGACCTGGTTCTGCAGGAAGCGCTTGACGAGCTTGTCGACCCCGTTGTCGAGGGTCGCCGAGAACAGCATGCGCTGGCCGCCGGAGGGGGTCTTGTCGAGGATCTTCGTGACGACC
Source organism: Agrococcus sp. GW821-FHT14H11 (assembly GCF_058803545.1). Classification (NCBI taxonomy): domain Bacteria; kingdom Bacillati; phylum Actinomycetota; class Actinomycetes; order Micrococcales; family Microbacteriaceae; genus Agrococcus; species Agrococcus sp. GW821-FHT14H11. The sequence goes on along the minus strand of NZ_JBXAPA010000002.1, from coordinate 127,606 downwards.
GGCAGGAAGCCGAGGTCGGCCATGTGGTCGGCCTCGTCGATGACGGTCATCTCGATCGCCGAGAGCGATGCGACGCCCTGGTTGATGAGGTCCTCGAGGCGACCCGGGCAGGCGACGATGATGTCGACGCCGGCGCGGAGCGCCTGCTCCTGCGGGCGCTGCGAGACGCCGCCGAAGATGGTGGTGACGGTGAGGCCGGATGCCTTCGCGAGCGGTGCGATCGTCGCCGCGATCTGGGTGGCGAGCTCGCGGGTCGGCGCGAGCACGAGGCCGAGCGGCAGGCCCTTGCGGCGGCCGCCGCCAGCGAGCTCGCCCGAGAGGCGGGCGACCAGCGGGATCGCGAAGGCGAGGGTCTTGCCGGAGCCGGTCTTGCCGCGGCCGAGCACGTCGCGGCCTGCGAGCGTGTCGGGCAGGGTGTCGGCCTGGATCGGGAACGGGTGCTCGCGGTCCATCGCCTTGAGGGCCGTGACGAGCTTGGCGGGCACGCCCAGCTCGGCGAAGGTCGGCGTGGGCGCGGTGGTGGTGATGTCGGTCAAGGTTGCTCTTTCTGTGAGCGTGCGCGCGCATCCGTGGTCGCTGCACACTCGTGCAGGCGGATTCTTGGGTGGATGCGTCGACGCAGATTCGGCGAGCGCGGCGGTGGCCGCGATCGTTCGCCGTGGAAGGTTCATCGACATCCGGGAGCCGGATGGAGAGAGGAGCGTTCAACGACGCAGGTGAGGGGCTTCGACGCCCGGCTCACGCAGTGCGACCAGCCTAGCAGGTGGGGTCTGACATCGGCCAGGGCCGCCGCCGGAGGCCGCTCGGGGCGCGGTCAGGCGGCAGGGCTAGCGTCGGGCGGGACGGAAGGACGGACCCCATGGCGAACGCCCCCACCTCCGACGATACCCTCGCCTTCGTCGCGAAGGGCTACGACTTCGGCGCCCACATCTGGCACCGCGCCCGCGGGGCGGCCGCCCGGGCGGTGCCCCTGCGGCTGCTCGGCCGGCCCTCGCTGCTCGTGCGCGGCGCGGAGGGCGTCGACCTGTTCTACGACGAGGAGCGGATGCGCCGGCACGGCGCGATGCCGGCGTTCGTGCAGGAGACGCTCTTCGGGCACGGCTCGGTGCACTCCCTCGACGGGGCGGCGCACCGCCACCGCAAGGCGACGTTCCTCGACGTCGCCTACGAGGACGCGCAGGTCGAGCGCCTGCTGCCGCACCTCGAGCGGGAGTGGCGGGCGGAGGTCGACGCGTGGGTCGCGGGCGGCGAGCGCTCCGCCTACGACGCCGCGGTCGGCGCGCTCGGCCGCGCGATCATGCGCTGGGCGGGCCTGCCGGGCACCGCCGAGGCGAAGACGCGCTGGGCAGCACGCGAGGCGCAGATCGTCGACGGCTTCGGCGTGCCCTACTCGCCGGAGTTCCTGCTCGCCGCGCTCAACCGGCGGTGGTGCGACCGGCACGCGGAGGAGCTGATCGAGGCGGTGCGCGAAGGCACGCTCGAGGCCGCCGAGGGCACCGCGCTGCACGAGTGGGCGTGGCACCGCGGGCCCGACGGCGAGCTGCTCGCTGCGCGGCTCGCGGGCGTCGAGCTGCAGAACGTGCTGCGGCCGACGATCGCGGTCGCGCGGTTCGTCGCGTTCGCCGCGAAGGAGCTGCACGACCGGCCGGCCTGGCGTGAGCGCATCGCCGCCGAGACGGCCGAGCGCGGCCGCCTCACCGAGGGCCCGCTCGCGACCGCGTTCGCGCAGGAGGTGCGCCGCACGGCCCCGTTCGTGCCGATGCTGCCGGCCGAGGCGATCGTCGACGTCGAGCTCGACGGCGAGCGCCTCGAGGCGGGCGGGCGCGTCTTCATCGACATCCTCGGCACCGACACCGACGAGCGCTCCTGGGAGCGGGCCGACGAGTTCGACCCCGAGCGCTTCGTCGGCGTCGACGACTTCGAGGCGATCGCCGCCTTCATCCCGCACGGCGGCGGGCACCCGTCGACCGGCCACCGCTGCCCGGGCGAGAAGATCGCCATCGCGGGGCTCGCCGCCGCGATCGCCGCGCTCAGCGACCCGCGGCTGTCGATCCTCGGCGAGCGGCTGCACGTGAGCCGGCGCCGCCTGCCCACGAAGCCGGCCTCCGGCGGCGTCGTGCGCGCCGCATCCGCCGCCGGGTCGGGCTCGCGCTGCCCGTTCCACTGACGCGCGGTCAGCGACGGCGCGCGAGCGGCCGGCCGGCGGCGAGCTCGTGCTCGAGCCGCTCGAGCGAGCGTCCGCGCGTCTCGGGCACCTGCGTGGCGATGAACGCGAGCGCGACCGCGCCGACGGCCGCGAAGAGGAAGAACGTGCCGGTGATGCCGACCGCCCCGATGAGCGACGGGAAGCCGAGCGCGATCGCGCCGTTCGCGAGCCAGTGCGCGAAGACGGCGATGCCGATGCCGAGCCCGCGCATCCGCTGCGGGAAGACCTCCGAGAGGTAGACCCAGGTCGCGACGTTGAGGAACGTCTGCATCGCGCCGACGAAGGCCACCACGAGCGCGAGGATCACGAAGGGGCGGATGGGGTGCCCCGGCTCGAGCGCGACCGACGCGACCCCGATGAGCACGTGGCACAGCGTGGTGAGCGAGAAGCCGATGAGCAGCGTCGTGCGGCGGTCGAGGCGATCCATCATCGCGAGCGCCACGAGGCCGCCGACCACCGCGATGACGCCCGGGGCGACGTTGGCGATGAGCGCCGCCTGGGCCGAGAAGCCCGACTCCACGAGCACCGTCTGGCCGTAGTACATGATCGAGTTGATGCCGGTGAGCTGCTGCGCGACGCCCACCCCGATGCCGATGAGCAGGATGCGGCGGAGCCACGGGATGCGCAGCACCTCGGCGAGGCGGAGCCGGTCGCGGCGGCTCCCGTCGGGCAGCGCGCCCGCACGCTCGATCTGGGCGAGCTCGGCGACCGCGCGGTCGTCGGCGCGCACCGTGCGCAGCACCGCGAGCGCCTCGTCGTGCCGGCCGCGGGCCGCGAGCCAGCGGGGCGACTCGGGCATGCGCAGCATGCCGACGAAGAGCGCGAGCGCGGGCAGCGCGCAGACGGCGAACATGATGCGCCAGACGCCGTCGAGGTGCCCGAGCGCGCTGCCGAGGATCGCATTGACGACGAAGGCCGCGAGCTGCCCGACGACGATCGCGACCTCGTTGCGGCCCGAGATCGAGCCGCGGATCTCGAAGGGCGCGAGCTCGGCGAGGTACACCGGCACGACGGTCGACGCGCCGCCGACCGCGAGGCCGAGCAGCACCCGGCCGGCCACGACCGCCTCGAAGCCGGGCGCGAGCACGAGCACGACCGTGCCGACGAAGAACACGACCGCGAGGGCGACGAGCATCCGGCGCCGGCCGAGCGCATCCGACAGCCGTCCGCCGAGGAGCGCGCCGACGGCGGCGGCGAAGACGAGCGAGCTCGTGACGACGCCCTCGGTGAGCGCGTCGAGGCCGAGCGCCGCGCTCATCGGCCGCAGCGCCCCGTTGATGACGCCCGTGTCGTAGCCGAACAGCAGCCCGCCGAAGCACGCGACGATCGAGATGACGCCGAGCCGCGCGCGGTGCGGGCCGGGCGTGAGCGGCGGCAGGGCGACCTCGGCATCGAGGTGCGAGGCGACGGCCACGATCGTTCCTCCGGTTCCCGTGCGCTGGCGCACCCGAACGATCATGCCGTGTCGCGGGCGGTGCCGCGTCCCGGCGCCTCCCACCCGCGGCGCACAACGCAAGCCCGCGGCGCCCGATCAGCGGCGCGCAGCCGCGCCCGCCGGATCCTGCCGCAGGATCCGACGGGCGGGCTTGCGTTGTGCTGAGGCGCGGCGGCGCCGCGCGTCAGCGGTCGTCGTCGAGCGGTTCGCCCTCCACCACGTCGATGTCGTCGACGTCGTCGACCGTGTCGGCGTCGAACGACCACTGCGCGGGGCGCTCGGCGCCGGCCGGGCCCACCCACAGGCCCGAGCCGCCCGGCGCGACGTCGACCACGACCGTGTCGCCGTCGCGCACGACGCCGCCGAGCAGCGCGCGCGCCAGCCGGTCGTCGATCTCGCGCTGCATGAGCCTGCGCAGCGGCCGCGCGCCGTACATCGGGTCGTAGCCGCGCTCCCCCAGCCACTGCCTCGCCGCATCCGTCACCTCCACGGTGAGCCTGCGCTCGCGCAGGCGCCGGTCGAGGCCGTGCACCTGGATGTCGACGATCGCGCCGAGCTCGTCGGGCGAGAGCGCGTCGAAGATGACGATGTCGTCGAGGCGGTTGACGAACTCCGGCTTGAACGCGGCGCGCACCGCGCCCATCACCTGCTCGCGGCCCTGCGCCTTCGGCACCGTCGGGTCGGTGAGGAACGCCGAGCCGAGGTTGGAGGTGAGGATGAGGATGGTGTTGCGGAAGTCGACCGTGCGGCCCTGGCCGTCGGTGAGCCGGCCGTCGTCGAGCACCTGCAGCAGCAGGTCGAAGACCTCGGGGTGGGCCTTCTCGACCTCGTCCATGAGGATCACCGAGTAGGGGCGGCGACGCACCGCCTCGGTGAGCTGCCCGCCCTGCTCGTAGCCGATGTAGCCGGGAGGGGCGCCGACGAGGCGCGCGACCGAGTGCTTCTCGCCGTACTCCGACATGTCGATGCGCACGAGCGCCTTCTCGTCGTCGAAGAGCAGCTCGGCGAGCGCCTTCGCGAGCTCGGTCTTGCCGACACCGGTGGGGCCGAGGAAGAGGAACGAGCCGGTGGGCTTGTCGGGGTCGGAGACGCCCGCGCGCGTGCGGCGCACCGCATCCGCGACCGCCGAGACCGCCTCGCGCTGGCCGACGACGCGCTCGGCGAGCTCGTCCTCCAGCCGCAGCAGCTTCTCGGTCTCGCCCTGCAGCAGGCGCCCGACGGGGATGCCCGTCCACGCGGCGACCACGGAGGCGATGTCGTCGGCGCTCACCTGGTCGCCGACCATGCGCGCACCGGCCTCGGCCGCGCTCGTCTCGGCGGCCTTCAGCTGCGCCTCGACCTGCGGGATCTCGCCGTACAGCAGCCGGGAGGCGCGCTCGAGGTCGCCCTCGCGCTGCGCCCGCTCGGCGCGGCTGCGCAGCTCGTCGAGCTGCTCGCGCAGCCCGCCGATGCGGTTGAGGCTCGAGCGCTCCGCCTGCCAGCGCTGGTCGAGCTCGGCGAGCTCGGCGCGCAGGCCCGCGAGGGTCTCCTCGAGCTGGGCCAGGCGCTCCTTCGAGGCGTCGTCCTTCTCGCGCTTGAGCGCGAGCCGCTCGATCTCCATGCGGTCGACGGTGCGGCGCAGCTGGTCGATCTCGGTCGGCGCCGAGTCGATCTCCATGCGCAGCCGGCTCGCCGCCTCGTCGATGAGGTCGATCGCCTTGTCGGGCAGCTGCCGGGCGGTGATGTAGCGGTTCGAGAGGGATGCGGCGGCGACGAGGGCGCTGTCGGCGATCGTCACCTTGTGGTGGGCCTCGTAGCGCTCCTTGAGCCCGCGCAGGATCGCGACGGTGTCCTCGACGCTCGGCTCGCCCACGTACACCTGCTGGAAGCGCCGCTCCATCGCGGCGTCCTTCTCGATGAACTCGCGGTACTCGTCGAGCGTGGTCGCGCCGATCATGCGCAGCTCGCCGCGCGCGAGCATCGGCTTCAGCATGTTGCTCGCGCCCTGGCTGCCCTCGGCGGCGCCGGCGCCCATGATGATGTGCAGCTCGTCGATGAACGTGATGATGCGGCCCTCTGCCTTCGCGATCTCGGCGAGCACGTTCTTCATGCGCTCCTCGAAGTCGCCGCGGTACTTGCTGCCCGCGATCATCGCGTTGACGTCGAGCGAGACGAGCGACTTGCCCTTGAGGCTCTCGGGCACGTCGCCGGCGACGATGCGCTGCGCGAGGCCCTCGACGACGGCGGTCTTGCCGACGCCGGGCTCGCCGATGAGCACGGGGTTGTTCTTCGTGCGCCGCGACAGCACCTGGCTGATGCGCCGGATCTCGCTGTCGCGCCCGATCACCGGGTCGAGCCGGCCTGCGCGCGCGATCGCGGTCAGGTCGGTGCCGAACTGCTCCAGCGCCGACTGCTGGTCGTCCTGGCCGGGCATCATGCCGCCCATCCGTGCCATGTGGTTCCCCCTTCGTGCGCTGCCCGCCTCCCCCGGCGACCCTCGCATCCAAACTTGAGTGGTGTTGACTCAAGTTTACTCCGGATGCGGTGCGTTGCCTAGTGGGATGTCTGGCGCGCGAGCGCGCGGCTCGTCGCCCGAGCCTGGACGCCGTCTGGGAAAACGGGGCGGGAGCCGCCCCGCGCCCGATACTGGGGGACACCACGCCGTCCACGACGGCCGATCGAGCACGCAGACGTGCACGAGGCGAGGAGAGCGACATGAGCACCACCGGCCCTGAGGACCCCGCCCGTCGGGGCGAGCCCTACCCCTCCGATGCAGACCGGCGCGCCGCCGGCGACCCGGCCGACCGGCCGCTCGACCTGACCGACGACCGCGACCGCCGCATCGCGGCCGAGCACGACGAGCGCACGCGCGAGCTGCCGCGGCACGACCGCGACCTCGACGGCGACGGCGTCGCCGACGTGCGCGAGCGACGGCACGACCTCACCGATCGCGACGGCGACGGCGTCGCCGACGTGCGCGAGCGACGGGTCGTCGACGAGCCGCTGGGCGTCGACCCGCGGCACGACCGCGAGGTCGTCGTGGCGCGCGAGCGCGAGCGGTTCGGCGGCGTCAAGGTCGGCTCGGCCTTCTTCGGCTGGCTCACCGCCACCGGCGCGGTCGTGCTGCTCACCGCGCTCGCCGCGGCGATCGTGGCGCTCGTCGCATCGCTGTCGGGCGGCGTCGACGACGTCGTCGAGGACGCGCAGCAGAACCTCGACACGACCGGCATCTGGGGCATCGTCGTCCTGCTGGCGATCTGGTTCGTCGGCTACTACTGCGGCGGGTACGTGGCCGGGCGGATGGCCCGGTTCGACGGCGCGAAGCAGGGCGTCGCCGTGTGGGTGTGGGCCGTGGTCATCGCGATCCTCGCCGCCATCGTCGGCCTCGTCGCGGGCCAGAACTTCGCGGTTCCGCCGGGCTCGATGCCGACGCTGCCGCTGCCCGAGGACCAGGCGACGACCGCCGCGATCATCTCGGCGCTCGTCGTCGCCGTCGTGGCGCTCATCGGCGCCGTGCTCGGCGGCCTCGCCGGCATGCGCTTCCACCGCCGGGTCGACCGCGCGGGCCTCGAGGTGGCTCCCACCGCGCGCAGGTAGCGCGACGCACCCGGATGCCGGTCGGCGAGCGCTTCGCCGACCGGCATCCGCATGCGGTGCAGGTCCTCCGGCGCGGGCTCAAGATCGCCTCAAGCCGACCTCAATGCGGCGGACACCGGCTCAGAGCCGCGCAGCGCCCCGCCTAGGGTGAGGTGGATGACTGTCAAGGAAGACGTCCGCGTCACGAGCGACCTCCGCAGCCGCACGCTCCTCACGGCGCGCCTCGGCATGGCGGCCCTGATCGCAGCCGCGCTCCTCGGGCAGCTGCTGACGAGCCTGCAGTTCTGGGGCGAGCGCGGGGCGACCGACCTCGCCGTGAACCTCGTCGCCTACGGCTCCCTCTTCACCGTGCTGTCGAACACGGCGTCGATGGTCCTGCTCATCGCACTCGCCCTGGGGCTGCCCCGGCGCGACCGTCTCAGTCGCCGCTTCGACGTCGTGCTGCTGGCGACGACCACCTGCATGGTCGTCACGGGCGTCGTCTACAACGCGCTCATGCGCCCGATCGAGCTGCCGGACGGCGCGACCCTCGTGTGGGCGAACGAGGTGCTGCACGTCATCGCGCCGGCGTGGATGCTCGTCGACTGGGCCGTGACCGCGGGTGCGCGCGCCGTGCACCGGCGCGATCTCGCGGCCGTCGTGGTGTTCCCGGCGGCGTGGCTCGGCTACACGCTGCTGCGCGCCCCGAGCACGCCCGAGGAGGCGGCGAGCAACCCGTACTGGTACCCGCACCTGGATCCCGCGACCTACGACAACGGCGCCTTCGGGGTCGCCACGACGTGCCTCGCGATCACGGCCGCGCTGCTGCTCGTCGCCGGCGGCCTCATCGGCATCGCGCGCCGGCGGTCGCTCCACCGCGGCTGACCCGGCCACGGCGACGCGGGCTAGGCTCGCGGGTGACGTGCCAGGGCGCCCGCCCTCGACGCCGTGCCGAGCCCAGGAGCGCGCATGACGACCTCGCAGACGCAGGCGACCACGCCCATCCGGGCCTCGCGCATCCGCCGCCTCCTGCTCGTCGGCCGCGCCGTCATGGCGCTCGCGATCCTCGCGGCCATCGTCGGACAGCTCATCACGAGCATCGCCTTCTGGACCGCGCGCGGCGACGCGTCGGTCCCGCTCGACCTGCTCAACTTCTTCAGCTTCTTCACGATCGAGTCGAACGTGCTGGCCATGGTCGTGCTCGCGGTGCTCGTCGCCGCGCAGCTCGGGCGCCCGCGCATCGGTCGGCGCTTCGACGTGCTGGTGCTGTGCGCGACGACGTACATGGTCGTGACCGGCATCGTCTACAACACGCTGCTGCGCGGCATCGAGCTGCCGCAGGGCGCGACGCTCGGCTGGTCGAACGAGGTGCTGCACCTCGTGGCGCCGGTGTGGATGCTCGTCGACTGGCTCGCGAGCCGCCCGCGCCAGGTGCGCTTCGCCGACCTGGCGATCGTCGCGATCTTCCCCGTCGTGTGGCTCGCCTACACCCTGCTGCGGGGGCCCGCCACGCTCGACCAGGCGACCGGCAACCCGTACTGGTACCCGTACCCGTTCCTCGACCCGGCCGGCTACGACACCGGCTACGGCGGGGTCGCGATCATGAGCGCCGTCATCGCGGCGACCGTGCTGCTCGGCGGCGCCGCGCTCGTCGCGATCGCGCGCGCCAGGGCCCGGCGCTCCTCCGCCGCGTGAGTACTGTGAGGCGGGTGAGCGAGCTCCACACCACCAGCCTCGGCGAGACCGGCTCGCCGGTCGTCTTCTGCCACGGCCTCTTCGGCCAGGGCCGCAACTGGATGCAGATCGGCAAGGCGCTCGCCGACCGGCACCGCGTGACGCTCGTCGACATGCCGAACCACGGCCGCTCACCGTGGACGGAGCGGGTCGACTACGCCGAGATGGCCGACGCGGTCGCCGCGACCATCGACGAGCCGGCCGCGCTCGTCGGCCACTCGATGGGCGGCAAGGCGGCCATGCTCGCGGCGCTCCGCCACCCCGAGCGGGTCGAGCGGCTCTGCGTCGTCGACGTCTCGCCGGTCTCCTACCGATCGAGCGACGAGTTCCGCGGCTTCATGGACGCCATGCTCGGCATGGACCTCGCCGCGATTGCCTCCCGCGCCGACGCCGACGCCGCCCTCGCGCCCGCCGTGCCCGACCCGGGCATCCGCGCCTTCCTGCTGCAGAACCTGCAGCGCGACGGCGAGGGCTGGCGCTGGCTGCCGAACCTCGAGGTGCTGCGGCGCGACCTCGACGCGCTGCGCGGCTTCCCCGAGACCGACGCGGTCTACGAGGGGCCGGTGCTGTGGATCGCGGGCGCCGACTCCGGCTACGTGCGCGACGAGTTCCGCGACGAGATGGAGGCGCGGTTCCCGCGCGTGCGCCGGGTGACGGTCAAGGGCGCGGGGCACTGGGTGCACTCCGAGCAGCCCGCCGTGATGACGGGCCTCCTCGAGCGCTTCATCGACGACGCGGACTGAGCCGGCCGCCGCGCGAAGGCGGAGGCCGGCCCGGTCGCAACGCGATGGTCGCTCAGTCGGCGGCGAGCACCGAGAGGTCGTCGGCGAGCTCGACGTCGACCTCCTGGCCGTCCCGCACGACCTCGACCTCGAAGCGCACGTCGCCGCTCTCCTCGGTCTCGATCGAGGTCACGACGCCGCCGCCCGCGGCCGCGATCGCCGCGTCGCTGATCTGCTCGACGCGCGCGGGGTCGAGCGGCAGGTCGCTCGACCGGTCGCCGTCGTCGTCGGCGCGCACCACCGGGTCGCCGGAGACGGGCACCCGCACCTCGACCTCGCCGCCGTCGGCGAGCAGCACGTCGACCTTCCAGCCGTCGCGCTCGAGCTCGACGCTCGTCGCGTCCCCGCCGCCCGCGGCCTCGAGCGCCGCCTCGATGGCGGCCACGAGGTCGCCGGGCTCGGTCGGCACCGAGCCGTCGAGGGCTGCGGATGCGTCATCGTCGTCGCGGTCGCCGCCGCGGTCGTCGTCGTGGTCGTCATCGCCGCCGTGTCCGCCGGGCCCCGCCGACTCGGAGGTCGATGCGCCGGGGGCCGGGTCGTCGCCGTCGTCGACGGCGTCGGCGATCGACATGCCCACACCGGCGACGGCGAGCACGACGGCGGCCGCGCCGGTGCCGATGAGGATCGGCTTGAGGATGCCGCGCCCGCGCCGCGGAGCGGCCGGGGCCGCAGCGGTCTCGTGCTGCGCGGTGGCGGATGCGTCGGCGGACGCCGCGGACGCCTCCGGGTGGCGCGGGGTCGGGTCGTCGGCGCCGATGGGCGCCTCGCGGTGCGGGTCGCCGGGCGTCAGGTCGCTGCGGTCGTCAGGGGTGTGCTCGTTGCTCATGGCTCCACCTTCCCCGTCGGGCGCTGACGCGGGACTGAACGATGCTGAACAGGGCTTCAGGAACCCGGCTCGTCTCGTGCGGCGGGCGCGGCCGGCAGCTCGATGACGAACCTGGCGCCGCCTGCGGGTGCGCTCGTCACCCACGCGTCGCCGCCGTGCGCGCGCGCCACCTGCCGCACGATCGCGAGGCCGAGGCCCGAGCCGCCGTCGTCGCGGGCCCTGCCCTCGTCGAGCCGCACGAAGCGCTCGAAGACGCGATCCCGCTCGCCCTCCGGCACGCCGGCGCCGTCGTCGTCGACCCACAGCATCGCGCGGCCGTCGCGCACGACCGAGCCGAGCGCGACCCGCCCGCGCGCGTGGCGGAGGGCGTTGTCGACCAGGTTGCGGCAGGCGCGACCCAGCAGCCGCGCGTCGCCGACGACGGGCGCCGCGCGCACCGCCGAGCCGTCGACGGCGCGGCCGAGCGCGCGCACGCGCGCGACCTCCTCGTGCGCGAGGTCGTCGAGGTCGACCGCCTGCCGCTGGCCGGCGGCGTGCTCGTCGAGGCGTGCGAGCAGCAGCAGCGCCTCGACGATCCCGTGCATCCGCTCGCCCTCGTGCAGCACGACCTCCGACAGCTCGCCGGGCGCCACCGCGTCCGGGTGCGTGCGGGAGAGCTCGGCGAACTGCCGCATCGACGCGAGCGGCGAGCGCAGCTCGTGCGAGGCGTCGGAGACGAACCGCTGGCGCGAGCGCGCGTCGGCCTCGACGCGCGCGAGCATGCGGTTCATCGTCGTCGCCAGGCGGTCGAGCTCGTCGCCGCGGCTCGTCGTCTCCACGCGCCGGTCGAGCCCGGCTGCGTCGATCTCGTCGACCTGCGCGCGCATGCGGTCGACGTGCGAGAGCGCGCGGTCGACCACGATCCAGACCACGGTCGCGACCAGGATGACGGCGAGCGGCACGGCGACGGCGAGCAGGGCGGTCGAGGAGCGCACCGCGTCGTCGATGGTCGCGAGGGAGCGCGCGACGACGATCGCGCCGCCGGCCGCATCCGCCGCCACGACGACGTAGCGCTCGCCCTCCACCGTCGCGGTGAGCGGCTCGCGCCCCGTAGGCACCGGCAGCTCGGCGGCCGCGTCGGCGTTGACGACGACCCCCGAGGTCGACCGCAGCGCGACGAGCACGTCGTCGTCGCGCTGCACGAGCGCGGCGGTCTGGATGGTGCCCTCGTCGACGCCCTGCGCGAGCGCATCGAGCTCGTCGGCGAGCTGCTCGCCGACCGACGCCTGCAGCATGCGCTCGAGCGTCCAGACGAGCGCAGTCGCGCCGAGGCCGAGCGCGACCGCGACCACCGCCACCGCCGCGGCGGTGATCCGCAGCCGGATCGACGCGTGCCGGCGCGGGCGCGGCTCGGGCGCCGCCCGCTCAGCCACCGTCGGCCGCCAGCCGGTAGCCCGCGCCGCGCACCGTCTCGATCGCCTCGCGCCCGAACGGCCGGTCGACCTTGCGGCGCAGGCGGCCCACGTAGACCTCGACGATGTTCGGGTCGCCGTCGAAGTCCTCCGACCAGACGTCGTCGAGGAGCTGCCGCTTCGTCACCACCTCGCCGCGCCGCCGCATGAGCAGCTCGAGCACCGACAGCTCGCGGGCGCTGAGGTCGAGCCGCTCATCGCCCCGGTCCACCGTGCGGGCCGCGGGGTCGAGCCGCAGGTCGCCCGCCTCGAGCACCACCGGCCGCTCGCGGCCGCCGCGGCGCTCGAGTGCGCGGATGCGCGCGACGAGCACGGGGAACGAGAAGGGCTTCGTCAGCCAGTCGTCGCCGCCGGTGTCGAGCCCCTCGACCTCGTCCCACTCGCCGTCCTTCGCAGTGAGGAAGAGCACGGGCGTCCAGATGCCCTCCGCGCGCATCGTCTGGCAGACGCGGTAGCCGCTCATGCCGGGCATCATCACGTCGAGCAGCACGACGTCGTAGGCGAACTCGCGCACCCGCCACAGCCCGTCGACCCCGTCGTGGGCGACGTCGACGGTCATGCCCTCGGCGAGGAGGCCGCGCCGGATGCCGTCGGCGAGCCGCGCCTCATCGTCGACCAGGAGCACCCGCATGCGTCGAGCATGGCCGCCGGCGACTGACGCGCGGCTGAACGCCGCGCCCCTCGCCGCCTCGCCGCGCTTCCCCCGCCCTCCGCGCTCTGCGCTCCTCGCTCCGCACAACGCGATCTCCGCGGCGCGTGCGGGGCGGTCGCCCTGATCGCCGCCGAAGCCGCCGGGCGGGCTTGCGTTGTGCGCGACCGCGGTCGGGCCCGGTTGCGCGTGCACGTGCACGTGCACGTGCACGTGCACGGGCGCGAGCGGCGGCAGCGCGCGCCGCGTCGTGGGAAGATGGAGCCCATGCCCGCCGACGCCGAGCCCCTCGCGCGCGTCGTGCTCATCGGCGGGGCCTCCGGCTCCGGCAAGTCGCGCATCGCCGAGCGCTCGGGGCTGCCGCTGCTGCGGCTCGACGACTACTACCGCGAGGGCGACGACCCCGAGCTCCCGCGGCTCGAGACCGGCGAGGTCGACTGGGACCACCCGGACTCATGGCACCGCGACCGCGCGCTCGCCGCGCTCGAGGAGCTCGCCCGCACCGGCCGCACGGCCGCGCCCGTCTACGACATCTCCCGCAGCGCATCCGCCGGCGTGCACGAGGTGGCGCTCGAGGGCGCCTCGCTCTTCGTGGCCGAGGGCATCTTCGTCGCCGAGGTCGTCGCCGAGGCCGAGCGCCGCGGCATCCTCGCCGACGCGATCTGCGTGCGCCGCTCGCGCTGGGTGACGATGGGCCTGCGCTTCGCGCGCGACCTCCGCGAGCGCCGCAAGAGCCCCGCGTTCCTCGTCAAGCGCGGACTCATCCTCGCGAGCCGCGAGCCGGCGATCGTCAAGGGGCTGACGGATGCGGGCTGCCGGCCCGTGCGCGTGCGCTCGGCCGGGCGCCTGCTCGCGCGGGCCGCGCGCGGCGACTGACGCGGGCGGCACCGACCCCGACGGCCGACGACGGCTACTCCTCGACCATGACCTCCTTGCCGTCGACCACCTCGTAGGTCGCGGTGCGGAACGGCGCCGGCGTGAGCGTCATCGCCACCGCGCCGCTCGGCGCGACCCGGGAATCCGCCACCTCGAAGCCCGACGGCCGCTGCACGTCGTCGAAGAGCCGCTTGCCTCGCCCGACGACCACCGGGAAGACGATGAGGCGCAGCTCGTCGAGCAGCCCCTCGTCGAGCAGCGTCTGCAGCAGCTGCCACGAGCCGTGCACCTGCAGCTCGCCGTCGCCGAGCGCCTTGAGATCGCGGATGCGCTGCGGCACGTCGGCGGCGATGACCGACGCCGTGCGCTCCCACGGGGCGTCCTCGAGGCGCAGCGTCGTCGAGACGACGTGCTTCGGCGCGGTGTTGAGCCGCTGCGCGACCGGGTCGGCGGGGTCGGTCACGAGCGGCCAGTAGGCGGCCATCATGTCGTAGGTCGTGCGGCCGAACAGCAGCTCGTCGGTGCGCTCGAACCAGCCGGTGACGACCGAGCTGACGGTCTCGTCGAACGCCGGTGCGACCCATCCGCCCCACCGGAAGCCGCCCGCGGTGTCCTCCTCGGCGCCGCCGGGGCCCTGCATGACGCCGTCGAGCGTCATGAACTCGTGCGCGACCAGTCGCATGCTCGGCCCCCTCGCCTCGGTGCCGCACCCGTGCCCGAGCGCGGCGACGGTATCGAGCATGGGCGGCGAGGCGCCCGCGCGCAAGGGTGGGAGCGGTCTGCGCGATCTGGCACTCTCCCACCGAGAGTGCTAAAATCGAGGCGCTCCGCGGGGCACGCTCCGAGGGGCTGCCACAGACACCGGGGACCGTCGCATGGGGGCGACGGCCCGAAGCTGAGGAGGTGGTTGTCATGGCACTGACCTTCGATCCCTTCCGCGAGATGGACCGCATGGCCGCCCGCCTGCTGACGAGCGGAGGCACCGAGCGCTCGTCGAGCTGGATGCCGATGGATCTCTACCGCGCGGGAGACCACTACATCGTCAACGTCGACCTGCCGGGCGTCGACCCGGGCTCGATCGACCTCGACGTCGATGCGAACACCCTGACGATCCAGGCCGAGCGCACGATCGGCTCCGCCGACGGCGCGCAGTGGCTCGCGCAGGAGCGGCCCGCCGGCCGCTACATGCGACAGCTGGGCCTCGGCAGCGACGTCGACCTCGAGAGGATCGAGGCGTCGTACGAGCACGGCGTGCTGATGCTCACGATCCCGGTCGCCGAGCGCGCCAAGCCGCGCAAGATCACGGTGGAGCAGCGCGACCGCCAGTCGCAGATCAGCGCGGGCGGCTCGGGCGAGAACCAGGCACCGTCGAGCCAGGCGCCGGCGGCCGCGGGCTCCAGCACCGAGTCCTGACTCGGCCGTGACGCGCTCCTGACGCGACGGATGCGGCGCCCTCGTCTGCGGACGGGGGCGCCGCGTCATGTCCGGAGCATCCCCGCCGCTGGGGGGGTCCCGTCCGGATCACCCCGGCGGCAGCACGCGCCGCTCGGATCCGCCCGGCACCGCCGCGGTCGCGGTCGCCCGCCGCGCCTCGCGCCGCGCGATCGCGAGCCACGTGCGCGGCCCGGCGAGCCAGCCGATGAGCGCCGACAGCGCCGCCCCGGCCACCACCCAGAGCGCCGCGACGATCCAGGCGCCGACCACGCCGGTGAGGAGCACGAGCAGCCCGAGCAGCCAGCTCGACAGCGTCGACAGCACCGCCTGCAGGCCGGTGCCGAGGGCCGCGCCCCGCAGCGTGACCGCGGCCGCGCCGACGACGCCGGCCCGGCGCATCCGCCGCGTGCTCCACCAGGCGCCGAGCGCGACGAGGCCGACCGCGAGCAGCACGAGCGCGAGCACGATCGGCACGAGCCACGACGCGTCGAGCCCCTCGATCCAGCGCACGACCGCCATGCCCCACTCGCGGTCGTCGAACAGGTCGATGACCGCCGCGCGCAGCACCGCGAGCACGAGTGCGACGACGAGCAGCCCCCACGCGAGGCCCGCTCCCGTGGCGACGAGCGCGAGGCCGGTCGCGCCGGCCGCGCGCACCGCGGCGCGCTGCTCGGGGCGCAGCGGATCCGGCCGCGCCGCCGTGCGCGGGCGTGGGCTCACGCGGGCTCCCCGCGCAGCCGCACGGCCGTGAGCTCGGCCTCGTCGGCGGCCCGCTGCCGCGCCTCCTCCTCGGCCATGAGGCCCACGAGGTCGACCCGCGGCCTCGCGGTCGAGAGGAACAGCCAGCCGAACAGCAGCCCGACGAGCCCCGTCAGCACCACCGCGAGCGCCATCGCCCAGAACAGCATCGACCACATCGACCCGATCGTGAGCGACGACGACGAGCTCGCGATCACCGAGATCATGCCGCCGAACAGCACGAGCGGCCACAGCATGATGCCGACGAAGCCGGTCGCCGCGGTCGTGCACAGCCACGCGAGCCACGCGGAGCGGTGCGGCTTCGCGAGTCCCGCCGAGCGCGCCCAGAGGGCGCTCAGCAGCCAGCCGAGCGCGAGCCCGACGCCGCCGAGCAGCAGGCCGATGAGCGCGGTCGCCCACACCCGGTCGGGCATCGACCAGCGCGAGACGATCGCCGTCCACGAGTCGGCCTCGAACTCGTCGACCGGCTCGCCCGAGATGTGCAGCAGGAACGCGAACCCGACGATGAGCACGAACGCGGTGAGGAAGTGCGTCGCGAGCGCCATGACCGTCTGGCCCGCCCACGAGCCGAGGATCGCCGCGCGGCGCTGCGGGGTCGTCCAGCGGATGCGCGGGGGCACGATGAAGATCGGCGCGGGCGGGTAGTGCCCGGCGCCGTAGGGCCCTGGCGAGTAGGAGCCGGTCGGGTAGGGCGCCGCGCCGTAGGGCCCGGGCTGACCCTGCTGGCCCGCGTACGCGGCGGATGCCACGGCGAAGGTGCCCTGCTGCGGCCCGGTGGGAGGCGTGCCGTAGGGCGCCCCGCCGTAGACCATCCCGTACGGCCCGGGCTGCGGCCCCCACTGCTGCGGCACGAGCCGCGGCGGCATCGAGTCGGCGACCGCCGGCACGAGGCCGGGCGGCATCACCCGCGCTCCCCCGGCCATGCCGGCCGCGGGGTTGGGCACGGGCGGCGCCGCGCCGGGCACGAAGGCGCCGGAGACGACCGAGCCGTGCACGACCGAGCCCGCCACGACCGTCCCCGGCATGCTGAGGCGCTCGCGCCGAAGCCGTGCGCGCTCCGCGGCGCGGCTCTCGATCGCGGTCGCGGGCACGAGCCGATCACGGCCCGGCGCCGACGCCGCCGACACCTGCCGAGCGCGACCCGCGGCGGCCGCGCGCGCCGCGGCGTCCGCCGGCACCGGGGTGTCGGTGCCCGGCGGCGGCGGGGCTGCGGGGTCGGTCACGGTCAGCATCATGGCATCCGGCCCGCATCTCCGGCCCAGGATCCGCTCGCCTCGCGGGCAGGGAACGCGCGGGGTTCCGGTACCGATCCGCGGGTGCCCGTCCGGGAGACCCGCAGATCGGTACCGGAAGTCCGGATGCGCCCGCCGAGTGACCGGGACCCGGCAGGGCCGGCTACCCGCGCCCGCCGCGCCAGAGCACGATCGAGCCGGGCTTCGACGGGCGCGCGCCCGCGCGGATCGTGGTGATGCCGGTCGCGCCGGCGGCGAAGACGCGGCGTCCCTGCTGCTGCATCACCGCATCCGCGAGCGCCGACTCGAGCTCGCGCACGCGCGCGCGCAGCTCGCGGTTCTCGTCGCTCATCGCGAGGATGCGCCGGATGCCCTCGAGCGAGACGCCCTCGGCCGACAGCAGCTGCACCTGTCGCAGCCGGCCGACGTCGCGCATCGAGTAGCGGCGCGTGTTGCCGACGGTGCGTGCGGGCTCGACGAGCCCGAGCCGGTCGTACTGCCGCAGCGTCTGCGCGTGCAGGCCGGCGAGCTCGGCGGCCGCCGCGATCGAGAAGATCGGCGACGTCTCGTCGAGGCCCTCCGGCACGCCGCGCATCAGTCGGTCCGCGCCTTCGCGAGCAGGTCGGCGCGCGGCGACTCGCTCGGCCCCGCGGCCACGAACGCCTCGAGGTGCTCGACCTGCTCCTTGGTGAGGTGCGCCGGCACCGCCACCTGGATGGTGGCGAGCAGGTCGCCCGTGCCCTTCTTGCCGGCCACGCCGCGACCCTTGACGCGCAGCACGCGGCCCGAGGGGGTGCCCGGCGCGACCTTGAGCCGCACCGGGTTGCCGCCGAGCGTGGGCACCTCGATCGTCGCCCCGAGCGCCGCCTCGGCGAACGTCACGGGCACGTCGAGGCGCAGGTTGAGGCCGTCCATGGTGAAGACCGGATGCGGCCGCACCTGCACCGTGAGGATGAGGTCGCCGGGCTCGCCGCCGGTGGGTGACGGGTCGCCCTTGCCGGCCAGCTTGATCTTCTGCCCGTCGTGCACGCCCGCCGGCACCTTCACCGTCATGGTGCGGCCGCCGACCGTGAGCTTGAGGGTGTCGCCCTGCACCGCCGACGTGAAGTCGAGCGCGGCCCGCGCGGTGACGTCGCGGCCCTTGGCCGGCCGGCGCGCGCCGAAGCCGCCTGCGCCGCCGAAGCCGCCGGCCCCGCCGAACATGCCGCCGAGCAGATCCTCGAAGTCGCCCTGCGAGTACTGCACGCGCGGGCCGCCGCCGAAGCCGCCGAAGACGTCCTCGAAGCCGCCCGCGCCGCCCGGCGCGAACCGGGGGCGGCCGCCGGCCATCGCGCGGATCGCGTCGTACTCCTGCCGCTGCTTCGGGTCGGAGAGCACGGCGTGCGCCTCGGAGATCTCCTTGAAGCGCGCCTCCGCGGCTGCATCGCCCGGGTTGGAGTCGGGGTGGAACTGGCGGGCGAGCTTGCGGTACTGCTTCTTGAGGTCGGCGGCGCTGACGTCCTTGGCGACGCCGAGCACCGCGTAGAAGTCCTTGTCGAACCAGTCGTTGCTAGCCATGCCTCACCTCCCTCGGCTCCGGGCCCTGCTCGGGTGCGTGCCTCACTCTGCCGGGACGAACACCGCGACCTTGGCGGCGCGCAGCATCCGGTCGCCGATGCGGTAGCCCGCCTGCACGACGTCGGCGACGACCATCTCGGTCACCTCCGGGTTCGGCAGCTGGGCGACGGCCTCGTGCTTGTCGATGTCGAACGCCTCGCCGACCTCGCCCAGCCGCACGACGCCGAGCTGGTCGAACGACGCGCGCAGCTTCTGCGCGACGATCGCCAGCGGCCCCTCGGCCAGGTCGCCGTGCTTCTCGGCGAGGTCGAGGTCGTCGAGCGCCGGCAGCATCGTCCTGATGACGGATGCCGTGGTCGCGTCGCGGTCGCCCGCGCGGTCGCGCTCGGTGCGGTTGCGGTAGTTGACGAACTCGGCGCGCAGGCGCTGCAGCTCGTCGAGCTGCTGCGCCGACTTCGCCTCGAACGCGGCCCGCTCCGCCTCGATCGCCGCGGCCTCGCCCTCGAGCAGGGCGCGGTCCTCGTCGCTCAGGTCGTCGGATGCGGCGCCCGCGTCGGGCGCGCCCGCGGCGGCGGGAGCGGGCTCGCCGCCCTCCGCCGCCGGGGCGTCGCCCGAAGCAGCCTCGCGGGGCTCGCCCGTCTCCGGGTCGATCTTCCGCGACGGGTCGCCAGACCCGTCGGCCTGCCCTGAGCCTGTCGAAGGGTCGGTGACCTTCGGCTCGTCCTGGCCCTCGGGCGACGCCGCGTCGCGGCCCTCGTCGTCGGCGCCGGGCACCGGGAACTCCTCGTGCTCGGCCACGGCTACTTCTTCTCGTCCTCGTCGTCGACGACCTCGGCGTCGACCACGTCGTCGTCCTCCGACGACGCGCCGGCCTGCGGCTCCTCAGCACCGGCGCCCGGCTGCTCGCCCTGCGCCTGCTGCTGGTAGATCGCCTCGCCGAGCTTCGACTGCGACTGCTGCAGCTTCTCGACCGACGTCTTGACCGCCTCGTCGTCATCGCCCGCGAGGGCCGACTTCACCGCATCCACATCGGCCTGCACCTCGGTCTTCACGTCGTCGGGCAGCTGCTCGCCGTTGTCGGTCAGCACCTTCTCGACCGAGTAGACGAGGGTCTCGCCGGTGTTGCGCATCTCGGCGGCCTCGCGACGGGCGTGGTCGGCCGCCGCGTGCTCCTCGGCGTCCTTCACCATGCGCTCGATGTCCTCCTTCGAGAGGCTCGAGCCGCCGGTGATCGTCATCGACTGCTCCTTGCCGGTGCCCTTGTCCTTGGCGGACACGTGCACGATGCCGTTCGCGTCGATGTCGAAGGTCACCTCGACCTGCGGCACGCCGCGGGGCGCCGGCGCGATGCCGGTGAGCTCGAACGTGCCGAGCGGCTTGTTGTCGCGGGTGAAGTCGCGCTCGCCCTGGAAGACCTGGATGGCGACCGAGGGCTGGTTGTCCTCGGCGGTCGTGAAGGTCTCGGAGCGCTTCGTCGGGATGGCGGTGTTGCGCTCGATGAGCTTCGTCATCATGCCGCCCTTGGTCTCGATGCCGAGCGAGAGCGGGGTGACGTCGATGAGCAGCACGTCCTTGCGCTCGCCCTTCAGCACGCCGGCCTGGAGGGCCGCGCCCACGGCGACGACCTCATCCGGGTTGACGCCCTTGTTGGGCTCCTTGCCGCCGGTGAGCTGCTTGACGAGCTCGGTGACGGCGGGCATGCGGGTCGAGCCGCCGACGAGCACGACGTGCGCGATGTCGTCGACCTTGATGCCGGCCTCGCGGATGACGTCCTCGAAGGGCTTGCGGGTGCGCTCGAGCAGGTCCTTCGTCATGTTCTCGAACTGGGCGCGCGTCAGCGACTCCTCGAGGTTGGCGGGGCCGTTCTCGGTGAGCGAGAAGTACGGGAGCTGGATGCTCGTGTTCGACGACGAGGAGAGCTCCTTCTTGGCCTGCTCGGCGGCCTCCTTCAGGCGGCGCATGGCGATCTTGTCGTTCGAGACGTCGACGCCGGTCTGGTCCTTGAAGCGCTGCTTGAGCCACTCGACGATCCGGTCGTCCCAGTCGTCGCCGCCGAGGCGGTTGTCGCCCGCGGTCGAGCGCACCTGGATCGTGGAGAAGTCGTCGTCCTTGCCCACCTCGAGGAGGGAGACGTCGAACGTGCCGCCGCCGAGGTCGAAGACGAGGATGAGCTCGTCCTCCTTGCCCTTGTCGAGGCCGTAGGCGAGCGCGGCCGCGGTGGGCTCGTTGATGATGCGCAGCACGTTGAGGCCGGAGATCTCGCCGGCCTCCTTCGTCGCCTGGCGCTCGGCGTCGTTGAAGTACGCGGGGACGGTGATGACCGCGTCGGTGACCTTCTCGCCGAGGTACGTCTCGGCGTCGCGCTTGAGCTTGCCGAGGATGCGGGCCGAGATCTCCTGCGGCGTGTACTGCTTGCCGTCGATCTCCTGCTTCCAGTCGGTGCCCATGTGGCGCTTGACCGACGAGATGGTGCGGTCGACGTTCGTGACGGCCTGGCGCTTGGCCGGCTCGCCGACGAGCGTCTCGCCCTCCTTGACGAACGCGACGACCGAGGGGGTCGTGCGGAAGCCCTCGGCGTTCGCGATGACCGTGGGCTCGCCGCCGTCGAGGAACGCGACGACGGAGTTGGTGGTGCCGAGGTCGATGCCGACTGCTCGTGCCATGGTGTCTGCCTCCTGTTCGCAGCTCGCGCTGCGCTCGTGCCTGATTCCGGCAGACCGGCCCACCGTCATCCCCCCATGACCTGGCGGTGGGCTCGTCTCCCGGAATCCCGGCTGCGACCGCGCCCGGGCGGGCGCTGACTTGAGTCGCGATGGCTCAACTTTTCCACCTTGAGTCGGGTCGTGTCAAGTTTCTGGGCGCATTCCCAGGGAGCGTCGACGGATGCGGCTACGCGAGCACCGCGCGGGGCGACGGCACGATCCAGCGCGCGAGCAGCGGCCCGCCGATCGCCGTGAGCAGCACGTAGCAGGCGGCGAGCGCCCCCACCTCCGGGTAGCCCGCGCCCACCGCGAGCGCCGCGATCACGATCGAGAACTCGCCGCGCGGCACGAGCGCCGCGCCCGCGCGCAGCCGGCCGCGCCGCTGCACGCCGTCGCGGGCCGCCGCGAGCCAGCCGGTGCCGAGCTTCGTGGACGTCGTGACGACCGCGAGCAGCAGCGCCGCCGGCAGCACCGGCAGCAGCTCGGCCGGCACGATCGGCAGGCCGAAGGAGAAGAAGAAGATCGCCGCGAACAGGTCGCGCAGCGGCCCCAGGATGCTCCGCGCCCGCACGGCGAGCGACGGCGGCACCGCGATGCCGACGAGGAACGCGCCCACCGCGGCCGAGGCGCCGAGCAGCTGCGTGAGCCCGGCGACGAGCAGCGTGATCCCGAGCAGCCGCAGCAGCACCTGCTCGTCGCTCGGGTGGCTCAGCAGCCGGCCGAGCGGCACCGACGCCCGTCGCGAGGCGAAGAGGATGGTCGTGACCGCGCCCACCGCGAGCGCCACCGCGCCGAGCGCCTGCCACCACTCGGCGCCCGTCAGCACCGCGATGAGCACCGGCAGGAAGATCGCCATCGCGATGTCCTCGATCACGAGGATCGACAGCACCGCCGGCGTCTCGCGGTTGCCGAGGCGGCCGAGGTCGGCGAGGAGCCGCGCCACGATGCCCGACGACGAGACCCACGTGATGCCGGCGAGCGCGAGGCACGCCGGCAGCGGCATCCCGATCGCCAGGCCGATGAGGAATCCCGCGCCCGCGTTGAGCGCGAAGTCCGCCAGCCCCGAGCGCCCGTGCCGGGCGAGCGACTGCGCGAGCTCCTCCGCGGTGAACTCGAGCCCCAGCATGAGCAGCAGCAGGAGCACGCCGATCTCGGCCGCCGGGCCGATGAACGGCTCCGCGTGCGTGATGTCGACGAGCCCGCCCGAGCCGAGCCCGACGCCCGCGACGAGCATGAGCGGCACGGGCGAGATGCCGATGCGGTGCGCCACGAGCCCCAGCAGCGACACCCCGAGCACGACGGCGCCCAGCTCGAGCAGGAGGGCGGCGACGTCGTGCATGGTCAGGCCGGCTGCAGCCTGACCCGCAGCTGATCGATGCCCGTCGCCGAGCCGACCACCACGAGCGTGTCGCCGGCGGCGAGCGGCTCCTCAGGGCCGGGCGCCGCGAGCACGTCGTCGCCGCGCACGATCGCGACGATCGAGCAGCCCGTGAGGGTGCGCGCCTTCGTGCTGCCGAGCGGGTGCCCCGCGAACGGCGAGCCGGGCTCGATCGCGAGCCGCGCCGACTCGAGGCCGGGGATCTCGCGCGTCACGTCGAGCATGCCCTCCGCGATCCGGGCCGCGCCCAGGAGCTCGGCGAGCGCATCCACCTCGTCCTCGTTGAGCGACAGCTCGAGGCGCACGTCGTCCGGGTCCTCGCGGCTCAGCACGCACAGGTCGGCCTGCCCCTCGCGGTGCACGACGATCGAGAGCGGCACGCCCTTCGTCGTCCTCATGTCGTAGCGCATCCCGACCCCGGGCAGCAGCGTCTGCGTGATCTCCACGACCGCATTCTGGCACCGCGCGGGCGCCGCGACACCCGCGCGCCACCGCGGCTGCGGCCGGCGCGCGCCCCGCGGCCCTACGCTCATGCCATGAGCGTCCCTCACGAGCCGCCCGCCGCATCCGCCCCCGTCTCCGGCGGCGCCGCGAAGGGATCGCCCGACGACGTCGTGCAGCCGTCGCAGATCGGGGTCGCGCCCGTCACGCGGCGCGAGCTCGGGCGCCGCGCCACCGCGTGGGCGCTGTGGGACTGGGGCTCGGCGTCGTTCAACGCCGTCGTGACGACCTTCGTCTTCAGCCGGTACATCGCATCCGACCTCTTCGTCGACCCGGCGATCGTCGACGCCGCCGGCGAGGGCGGCTCGCCCGAGCTGACCCGGGCGCTCGCCGACAACGCCTCGGTCGTCGCGTGGGCGGTCGCGATCGCGGGCCTGCTCGTCGCGCTCCTGGCGCCCGTCATCGGCCAGCGGTCGGATGGCGGCGGTCGCCGCAAGCTGTGGGTGGCGGTCAACACCGGGGTGACCATCCTCGCCATGGTGGGGATGTTCTTCGTGACCCCCGTGCCCGAGTACCTGTGGCTCGGCGCGGCGCTGCTCGCGGCCGGCAACCTCTTCTTCGAGTTCGCGTCGGTCAACTACAACGCGATGCTGCACCAGGTGTCGACGAAGGCAGCGCTCGGGCGCACCTCGGGCTACGGGTGGGGCATGGGCTACGTGGGCGGCATCGTGCTGCTGGGGCTCCTGCTCGTGCTGTTCATCTTCCCGCTCGCCTCGCCCGACGCGGGCGGCGTGCTCGCGGTGCCGAACGGCCGCGAGGGCGGCGCGCTCGACGTGCGCTTCGCGGTGCTGACGAGCGCCGTGTGGTTCCTCGTCTTCGCGCTGCCGCTGCTGCTCAAGGTTCCCGAGCTGCCGCCGACCGGCGCCGCGCCCCCCAAGGTCGGCATCGTCGAGTCGTACCGCATCCTCTTCCGCACGATCCGCCGCATCGCGCGCACGGCGCCCAAGACGCTGCTGTTCCTCGCCGCCTCGGCCGTCTTCCGCGACGGGCTCTCGGGCGTGTTCACCTTCGGCGCCATCATCGCGTCGTCGGTGTTCGGCTTCAGCGCGACCGAGGTCATCCTCTTCGCCATCGCCGCCAACGTCACCGCCGGCGCGGGCACCTTCGTGGGCGGCTGGGCCGACGACCGCTTCGGCCCCAAGATCGTGATCGTCGTCTCGCTCGTCGTGCTGTCGCTCTCGGGCCTCGCGGTGCTCTTCGTCGAGGGCAAGGCGATGTTCTGGGTGTTCGGGCTCGCGCTGTCGACCTTCGTGGGCCCCGTGCAGTCTGCGTCGCGCTCGTTCATGGCGCGCATCACGCCCGAGGGGCGCGAGGGCGAGATGTTCGGCCTCTACGCGACGACCGGGCGCGCGGTGTCGTTCCTCGCGCCGACGCTGTTCGCGGTGTTCGTCTCGCTCACGGGCGACACGCGCTTCGGCATCCTCGGCATCGTGCTCGTGCTCATCGCGGGACTGCTGCTCGTGCTGCCCGTGCACCCGCGCCCGACGGTGCTCGAGGGCGCGGAGCGGGAGACGTCCTCGAAGCCGGCCGCTTGACGCGCTGACCGCCCGCGCGCATCCGTCGTGGGCGACTTGCGGCACCGATCGGCCCTCAGCACCCGCGGCTGGGGGCCAGGTGGTGGCGCAGATCGCTCGAGCCGAATGGGCGGCTCCGACCGCCGCTCTCCACAGGCGCCGAGCGGATGCGCGCCGGGGCCGAGCGGGGAGGCGCAGGATGCGCGCATGGTCGCCCCCGAGCCCCTGCCCGAGCCGCTCGGCAGCACCTTCACGACGGCGGAGGCACTGCGGCTCGGCGTCTCGCGCAAGCGCCTGCGCGCGGGCGACCTCGTCGCGCCGCGCCACGGCGTGCGCACGCGGGAGCAGCCGGCCGACGTGCGCGCGCTCGCCACGGCGTTCGCGTCGCGCATGGCGCCGACCCATGCCTTCGCGGGCGTCACGGCCGCGCGGCTGTGGGGCCTGCCGGTCGCCCACCCGTGGCGCGCCGACGAGCCGCTCGTCGTCGGCGTCCCCGTCGGGGCGACAGCGACGCGCGCCACGGGCACGCGGGTGCGCAGGTTCGATCCGAGACGGCTCGTGCCCGGCGAGCTCGAGGGTCTTCGCACGCTCTGGCCGGCGGCGGCCGTCATGTCGATGGCTCGAGAGACCCCGCACGTCGACCTCGTCGTGCTGCTCGACGCGCTCATCACGCCGTCGGAGCACTACCCCGGGCTCCGCGTGCCGCAGCGCCCCTTCGCGTCGGTGGAGCAGCTCGCCGCGTTCGCTGATCGCTGCCGCGGCGTGCACGGCCGCGGGGCGTTCCGCGTCGCGCTCGCCGACGTGCGGGCAGGCGTCGACTCGCCGCCCGAGACGCGGTCCCGGCTGGCGATCGTCGCGGCCGGGCTGCCGGAGCCGACCGTGCAGCACGAGGTCTGGGTCGACGGCGAGCTGCGCGCGGTGATCGACCTCGCCTACCCCGAGTGGCTCATCGCCGTCGAGTACGAGGGCGAGCACCACCTGACGGATCCCGCCCAGTGGGCCAAGGACATCCGTCGCCAGGAGCTGCTCGAGTCGCTCGGCTGGATCGTGATCCGCGCGACGAAGGCCGACCTGCGGCACGGCGGCGCGGGGCTCGTCGCGCGGGTGCGCTCGGCGCTCGCGCGGCGGGGCGTCGACGCCTGAGGAACCTCCGGCGTGCCGCGGGTCGCTGGGGATTCCGGCACCGGATCGCGGATGCGCGCGGCCGGGACCCGCGATTCGGTACCGGAAGTCGGATGTGCGCCGCGCCCACGCACAGCGCGGGTCGGGCAGGCTGTCGGCATGGAGGCGCGGATGTCGAGCGTCGAGCTGCTGCTCGACGAGGCTGCCGAGGCGCGCGTGCGGGACGAGTGGCAGGCGCTCGCGGACACGGGCCTGTCGAGCCTCGCCCGGCACGACGCGCCGAGCAACCGCCCGCACATCACCCTGCTCGCGCGGCCCGGCCTGCCCGCGCGCCTGCCGCTCGCTCGCCTGCCGCTGCCGCTGCCGCTCGTGCTGGGCGAGCCGATGCTGCTCGGCGTCGGCGAGCGTCGGGTGCTCGCCCGCGCGATCGTGCCGAGCGCCGCCCTGCTCGCGCTGCAGTCGGCGGTCGTCGAGGCGGCGGGTCCTGCGGACGACGTCGCGCACTTCCGCGCCGGCCGCTGGGTGCCGCACGTGACGCTCGCGCGCCGGCTGCGGCTCGCCGACGTGCCGACGGCCCTCGCGCTGCTCGGCGAGCCGATCGACGCGCGCGCCGTCGGCATGCGTCACTGGGATCCCGCGAGCGGGACGCTCACGCCGCTCGGCGGCTGAACCGCCGCCGGCGCCCCGGCAGCCTCAGCGCGCGGGCCAGGCGTCGGCGAGCCGGGTGAGCAGCGCGGCGAGCGTCGCGCGCTCGGCGGGCGAGAGCGCCTCGGCTGCCGTCGCGACCTCCGCGGCGCGCGCCTCGGCGTGCTCGGCGACGTGGCGTCGGCCGGCCGCGGTCGCCTCGATGACGACGCGGCGTCCGTCGGCGGGGTCGGGGATGCGCCGCACGAGCCCCGCCTCGGCCAAGCCCTGGACGAGCCGGGATGCGCGGGGCTGGTCCACGCCGATGTCGCGGCCGAGGTCGGAGATCGAGCGGGCCGCCTCGGCGCGCACGATCGCGTGCAGCATGCGCCGTGCGCCCATCGCCCCGCGCGGTCCGCGGTCGTGGGGCGCGCGCCGTTCCTCGTCGGCGCCGTGCCTGTGCGGGTGATGCTGCTCGTGCTCCTCGTGCGAGCGCGGCGGTCGACCGGGATGGGATGGGCGCCCGGAACCGGGCGGGCGGCGCATGCCGAGGCGGTCGAGCGCCTCGGCGATCTGCAGCACTTCGGCATCTGGGGCTTGACGAGCATCCGGCATACATGTCACTCTACATGTACATGCACAGTGACATGGAGATGTCGAATGACATGCATCCGCCGCCTCCCGCGGCGGCTCCAGAGACGAGAGGAGGATCGCGATGCGATCCGCACACCATGCCCCCGACACCCTTGACCACCACGGCCACGGCTGCCCCCGCGCCGCCGACCACGGCCACCACCGTCACCACGGGCACCACGGGCACCACGGCCACGGCGGCCACGAGGCCGCCGGCCAGCGCCGCACCGAGCACGTCGGCCCCGAGCCGCAGAGCGGCCGGCACCCGCGCGGCGACGCGCGTCCGCGGCCCACGCTCGAGCGCAGCATCCTGCGGTCGGCACGGCGCATCCGCCGGGCGGGTCTGACGCCCGACCAGCTGCACGACCGGCTCGCGGGCGCGGTCAGCCACGCCGACTACATCACCACGATGCGCACGCTGCGCCGGATCGGCGCTGAGCTGCGCTGACGGACGACCGGCCACGAGGCGCTCCCGCTGCGGCGGGGGCGCCTCTGCCGTCAGACCAGCGGATCCTCGGGGCGCGCCGGCTCCGCCTCGAGCGACGGATGCGCGAGCACGCGCCCGACGAGGTGCGCGCTGCCGCCGACGAAGGTCACGTCGAGGTCGAGGTCGGTCGCGACCATCCAGGCCGGCGCGCCGTGCGGCTCCGCAGGCCAGACGGCGTTGGGCGTGCGGCCGCGGTCGGCCCAGTCGCCCTGCCGCCAGCCGAGCCCCGCGGTCTCGACCCACGCCGGGTCGGCGAAGGCGGCGAGCCGGCCGCGCAGCAGCACGTGCCCGCGGCCCTGCCGCTCGCCCGGCAGGCCGAGCAGGCGCTGCTGCTCCATCGCGGCGCGCACGGCGGGGTCGATCGCCACCCAGGCCAGCTCGCGATGCACCGCCTCCGCCTCGCGGTGGCGGCGCAGGCGCTCGGAGGACGCGAGCGACGGGTCGATGGGCCAGAAGGTGCTGGTGCTCGAGGGGTCGAGCCCGCTCCCCTCCCAGACCGCGGCGAGCACATCGGCGTCGCCGTGCTCGTCGAGCAGCACCTCGGTCAGCGTCGTGAGGGTCGGCAGCGGGATGTCGCCGACGTCGGGCGAGCCGACCCAGGAGCCGCCGCCGAGATCGATCTGGTCCTCGCCGAAGCGAGCGAGCCACGACGTCCACGGCTGCGGCGCGGCGAGGCGATCGCCGATCAGCGACCGAGCCTCGCGCCAGGTGATCTCGCGCGTCTCATGCACCTGGCCCCCATGCGCATCCGTGCGGTCGGTCGCCACCGACAGCATCGCCGGGTGCAGGACGCGCGCGTACGCCTCGAACACCGGCGGCACCACCGCGCCGACCGTGCCGAACGGGCCGAGCGCCGCCTGCAGCCACCGCCCGACCTCGACGTCGTGCTCGACGCGCAGCGGCCCGGCCATCGGCGCCGCCTCAGTCGCCGGCGGGCGCGTCGATCACCGTGCGGTGGAACGACTGGAACGAGCGCGACGCCGTCGGCCCGCGCTGCCCCTGGTAGCGGTTGAGGTTGCCGCCCTGCCCGTAGGGCGTCTCGGAGGGCGAGCTGAGCTGGAAGTAGCAGACCTGCCCGATCTTCATGCCCGGCCAGAGCTTGATCGGCAGCGTCGAGACGTTCGACAGCTCGAGCGTCACGTGCCCCGAGAAGCCGGGGTCGATGAAGCCGGCGGTCGAGTGCGTCAGCAGCCCGAGGCGCCCGAGCGACGACTTGCCCTCGAGCCGCGCCGCGACGTCGGCCGGCAGCGTGACGCGCTCGTAGGTGGCGCCGAGCACGAACTCGCCCGGGTGCAGGATGAACGCCTCGTCGGCGCCCACCTCGACGAGCCGCGTGAGGTCGGGCTGATCCTCGGCCGGATCGATGAACGGGTACTTGTGGTTGTCGAAGAGCCGGAAGCCGCGGTCGAGCCGCACGTCGACGCTCGACGGCTGCACCATCGCCAGGTCGAGGGGCTCGAGGCCGAGGTCGCCCGACGCGAGCCGGGCGCGGATGTCGCGATCGCTGAGCAGCACGACGCCGAGGGTATCGCTCGCGCGTTCCCGGGCGGATGCGAAGGTGCGGTTCCCAGCAGACAGGAGGACGATGGGAGCCGGGAGGTGGCCATGGCCGTGCACCGCAATCGTAGGCTCGAGGACTGGGTCGAGCTCGCCGCCGCCGCCGTCGAGCGCGCGCGGCGCTCGCTCGGCGACGAGGAGGTCGCCCGCCGCGTCGAGGCGGGCGTCTCGGACGAGGACTACGAGACGACCGTGCGCGTGCTGCGCACGATGGGCCGCGACCTGCAGGCGAGCGGCACCGACCTCACCGCGCTCGACGCGCGGCTGCGCGGGCACGGCGAGCACGCGCCCCACGTGCCCGAGGCGCCGGAGGATGCGGACGAGGGCTCCGAGTGGGGGCTCGAGCGAGGCCCGCAGCCGACGCTCGACGAGCTGCCGCCCCACGAGCGCGGGTCGATGCCGCCGATGGAGGTCGCCAAGCGGCTCGCCCGGCTGCGCAACCCGATCCTGCCGCACCCGCGCCGCGGTCGCGCGAAGTAGCGTCAGCGGGCCCAGATGCCTCGGGCGAACAGGTAGACGCCGTAGACGATGAGGCCCACCGCGATCGCGACGAGCGCGATCACGCCGCCCGGCACGGTCGTCAGCGACTGCAGGGCGCCGTCGAGGCCGCCCGCCTCCTGCGGGTCGTCGCGCACCGCGGCGAAGACGAAGAGCACGCCGACGATGAGCACCGCGATGCCCTTCGCGACGAAGCCCGGGGCTCCGAGCACCTCGACGACGCGGCGGAAGCGGCGCGGCGGGGCGACGTCCTCGAAGAACTTCCGGCGCACGCCGCGCACCACGAAGGCGACGCCGACGCCCGCGATCACGAGCCCGGCGGCGCCGATCAGCCAGGGCCCGACTGGGCCGGCGAGCACCGCGGCCGAGAAGTCCTCGGTGGTCTGCTCGCCGTCGATCCTGCCGCCGAGCGCGAACACGAGCGCCGTGGCCCCCACCACGGCGTGGCCGATGCCGCGGCCGGCAGCCCGGAACGCGTCGCGGCGGTTGCGGCGCGACTCGGCCACCGCCACGACGAAGGCGTGCAGCGCGAGCCCGACGAGCGCGAGGCCGACGACCCACAGCGCGAGCCCGCCGATTACTGTCTGCTGGAGCGCGGCCATCGCCCCCGACTGGTCGGCCGCGCCGCCGGCGCCGGCGGCGACGCCGAGCGCGATGCCGCCGATGATCATGTGCACGATGCCGTTGGCCGACTGGCCGACCGCCTCCACCCAGGAGGTGGCGCGGTGCTCCTCGGCCTGCGCGGCCGCCCGCTGGGCCTTGCGCGCGGCACGGCCCGCCGCATCCGCCGCCTCCGAGAGCGCCGCGCGGGAGCGCTCCCCGTCAGCCACGGGCGCTCAGCGCGACCAGGCGCCGCGGGCGAAGCAGTAGATGCCGTAGAGCATCAGGCCCACGGCGATGCCGACAAGCGCGACGACGCCGCCGGGCACCGTGGTGAGCGACTGCAGCGCCCCGTCGAGGCCGCCGGTCTCCTCGGGATCGTCCTGCAGCGCGGCGACGACGAACAGCGCGCCGACGACCACGACCGCGACGCCCTTCGCGACGTAGCCGGCCGTGCCGAGGCGCTCGACGAGGCGGCGCCAGCGGGCGGGCGGCGCGACGTCCTCGAGGAACTTCTTGCGCACGCCCTTGACGACGAAGTAGACGCCGACGCCGACGATCGCGAGCCCGATCGCTCCGACGAGCACGAGCCCGAAGGGGTTCGCCATGAGGTCGGCAGAGAGCGACTCGGTGCTCTCCTCGCCGTCGGAGGTGCCGCCCATCGCGTAGACGAGAGCGGTGGCGCCGATGACGGCGTACGCGACCGCGCGGCCAGCCGACTTCGCGGCGTCCTTCCAGTCGCGGCGCGATGCGGCGAGCGCGCTCACCGCGGAGTGCAGCGCGAGGCCCATCAGGGCGATGCCGACCGCCCAGAGCCCGACCGCGCCGAGCGGCGTCTGCTCGATCGCCCGCATCGCGCCGGACTGGTCGGCCGAGCCGGCGTCGCCGAACGCGACGCCCAGCGCGATCGCGCCGATGATGAAGTGCACGATGCCGTTGGCGACCTGCCCGGCGCCCTCGACCCATCCCGCCGCGCGGTGGTCCTCGGCCTTCGCCGCGACGCCCTGCGCCTTGCCGGCGGCGCGGGCAGCCGCATCCACCGCATCCGACGCGACCTCGCGCGCCCCTGCACCATCGACCATGGTGCAACGGTAGAGCACCGCAGCCCATGCTCAGCGCCCGAGCATGATTCGGCAACACTGTTGCCGTGCGGGGCGCCGCGCGCGAGGATGTGGCCATGACCGGCCGCCCCCGGCCCGTGATCCGCACGCCCGATCAGCGGATCCGGGTGTTCGTCAGCTCGACCCTGCGCGAGCTCGCCGACGAGCGCCGTGCGGTGCGCGCCGCGATCGAGCGGATGCGCCTGGCCCCCGTCATGTTCGAGCTCGGCGCCCGCCCGCACCCGCCGCGCGCGCTGTACCGCTCCTACCTCGCGCAGAGCGACGTCTTCGTCGGCATCTACGGCGACAGCTACGGCTGGGTCGCGCCCGAGGAGACGATCTCGGGGCTCGAGGACGAGTACCGGCTCGCGCCGCCCGAGACGCCGAAGCTCATCTACGTGCGCGCCGCCGGGCAGCGCGACCCCCGGCTCGCCGAGCTCATCGCGCGCATCCAGGCGGACGACACCGCCGCGTACCTGCCGTTCGAGACGGCCGAGCAGCTCGAGGAGCAGGTCTCGAGCGACCTCGCGACGCTGCTCGCCGAGCGCTTCGACGAGTCGCGGATCCCCGCCGACGACGGCGGGCCGGAGGAGATCCCGCCCACGCCGGCGACGCACATCCCCGTGCCCTACACGGTCACGATCGGCCGCGAGCGCGAGCTGGCGGAGGTGCGGGCGCTGCTCGAGCGCCGCGGCGACCGGCTCATCAGCCTCGTCGGCCCGGGCGGGATCGGCAAGAGCAGGCTCGCGATCGAGATCGCCCACGCGAGCGCCGACCTCTTCCCCGACGGCCGCTACTTCCTGCCGCTCGAGGGCGTCTTCGAGCCCGGGCTGCTGCTGCCGACGATCGCGTACGTGCTCGGCATCCGCGACAACGGCGAGGCGGCGCTCGAGGAGCGCATCGCGCGCGCGCTCGCGGGCCGCCGCGTGCTGCTCGTGCTCGACAACTTCGAGCAGATCGTCGAGGCTGCGCCGCTGCTCGTGCGCCTGTTCGACGTCGCGCCCGAGGCGACCTTCCTCGTCACGAGCCGCACGGTGCTGCGCATCCGTGGCGAGCGCGTCTACGAGGTGGATGCGCTGCCGGTGCCCGACGAGGCCGCGCGGGGCGGCGAGCGGGCGATGCGCTCGGCCGCCGTCGCGCTCTTCGTCGACCGCGCGCAGGCGGTGAAGCCCGGCTTCGCGCTCACCGACGAGAACGCCGCGGCCGTCGCCGACATCTGCCGAGCGCTCGACGGCATGCCGCTCGCGATCGAGCTCGCCGCGGCCAAGATGCGCGTGCTCACGCCGCAGGCGATCGCGCAGCGGCTCGAGCAGAGCCTGCCGCTGCTGACCGCCGCCGCCCGCGACGTGCCCGAGCGCCACCGCACGATGCGCGCGGCGATCGAGTGGAGCGTGAGCCTGCTGCCCGACGAGCAGCGGGCGCTGCTCGAGGACCTCGGCGTCTTCGCCCGCCAGTTCTCGCTCGAGGCGGTCGAGGCGCTCGGCGCCGGTCGCGCGTGGGACGGGCAGGCGCTCGACGGCATCGCCGCGCTCGTCGACGGCTCGCTCGTGAAGCAGACGGAGATCGGCGGGCGCCCGGTGCTGTCGCTGCTCGCGGTCGTGCGCGAGTACGCGCTCGGGCGGCTGCGGGAGCACGGCGAGGCCGGCCGGATGCGCGCGGCCCACGCCG
Source organism: Agrococcus sp. GW821-FHT14H11 (assembly GCF_058803545.1). Taxonomy (NCBI): domain Bacteria; kingdom Bacillati; phylum Actinomycetota; class Actinomycetes; order Micrococcales; family Microbacteriaceae; genus Agrococcus; species Agrococcus sp. GW821-FHT14H11. The sequence goes on along the minus strand of NZ_JBXAPA010000002.1, from coordinate 94,726 downwards.
ACCACTACAGCGCCCTCGTCGCGCGCGTCGCGCCGGGCCTGCGCGGCGCGGGGCAGGGCGACGCGGTCGTCGAGCTCGGGATGGAGCTGCCCAACCTGCGCGCGGCCGTGCGGCACCTCGTGCACATCGGGCGGCTCGACGACGCCGGCGACTTCGCCTGGCGGCTGCTCGTCTACTGGTGGATCGCCGGCTTCTTCGGCGAGGTGCGGGTGTGGATGCTCGAGCTGCTCGGCAAGGACCAGCCGATCACGCCGCACACGCGCGCCGTCGCCTGGTTCTTCGCCCTCTGGAGCGAGCTGTGGCAGCGGCCGACGGAGGAGGTCGTCGCCGGCCTCGGCGAGTGCGTGCGGCTCTTCGGCGAGAGCGGCGACCGCGACGCCGCCGCGATGGCGACCGCCGCGCGCGCGACCGCGCGGCTGCAGCTGCCGCTGCCCGACCTCGCGACCGCCGAGCGCGAGCTCGCCGAGGCGGTCGAGGAGCTGCACGAGCTGGGCAACGCATGGGCCGAGGCCATCACCGAGGTCTCGCGCGGCAGGCTCGCGTGGCTGCACGGCCGCACCGACGACGCGCAGGCGCGCTTCGACCGCGCCACCGAGGTCGCCGAGGCGAGCGGCGACCTCTTCACCCTCTCGGTCGCCGGCAACCACCAGGCACGGCTGCAGCTCGTGCGCGGCGAGGTCGACGCCGCCGAGGCCGGCTGCGTGCGCACGCTGCTCGTCTCCATCCGCCTGCACTTCGAGGAGGGCATCGCCTACGGGCTCGAGGGGCTCTGCGCCGTCGCGGCCGCGCGCGGCGACGGCGAACGGGCGGGGATGCTCGCGGCGGCCGCCGATGCGATCCGGCAGCGCATCGGCGTGTTCGACGCGGAGGCGTTCACGGTGCACACGCCGCAGCTCGACGCCATGCGGGAGGCCGACCCGGCCGCGGTCGCCGCGGGCGAGCGGCGCGGCGCCGAGCTGACGGTGGCCGAGGCGATCGCGATCGCCCTGCCCGACGAGGAGCGCGACCGCATCGCGCCGGCCCTGGCGCAGTGGCGACCGGCGCGCCCGGCCGCGGCAGCGGCATCCGCACCCCCGACCAGCGGCTGCGCGTCTTCGTCTCGTCGACGCTGCGCGAGCTCGAGCCCGAGCGCCGCGCCGTCCGCGCCGCGATCGAGCGGCTGCAGCTCGCGCCGGTGATGTTCGAGCTCGGCGCCCGCCCCCACCCGCCGCGCGACCTCTACCGCGCCTACCTCGAGCAGAGCGACGTCTTCGTCGGCATCTACGGCGAGCGCTACGGCTGGGTCGCGCCCGGCGAGGAGGTCTCTGGCCTCGAGGACGAGTACCGCCTCGCGCCGCCGACGATGCCGCGGCTCATCTACCTGCGCGACGACCCCGAGCGGGAGCCGCGGCTCGCCGAGCTCATCGCCCGCATCGAGCGCGACGACACCGCCTCCTACAAGACCTTCTCGACCCCCGACGACCTCGCGTCGCTCGTCGCCGCCGACCTCGCGACGCTGCTGGCGGAGCGGTTCGACGCGTCGCGCGCCGGCCCGGCGCCCGCGGCGACCTCCGTCGACCTGCTCGCCGCGCGCATCCCCTCCCCCTACACGCGGCTCATCGGCCGCGAGCGCGAGCTCGCCGACGTGCTCGCGCTGCTCGACGACCGCAGCAACCGGCTCGTGACGCTGCTCGGCCCCGGCGGCATCGGCAAGAGCCGGCTCGCGATCGCGGTCGCGCAGGCCGCCGGCGACCGCTTCCCCGACGGCACGGCGTTCGTGGCGCTCGAGAACGTGCTGGAGCCCGAGCTGCTGCTGCCGACGATCGGCGCCGCGATCGGCGTGCGCGACACCGGCGAGCAGCCGCTCGAGCAGCGCCTCGCGATCGCGCTCGAGGGCCGGCGGATGCTCATCGTGCTCGACAACTTCGAGCAGCTGCTCGCGGCCGCGCCGATCCTCGTGCGGCTCTTCACCGTCGCGCCCGACGCATCCTTCCTCGTCACGAGCCGCGCGCTGCTGCGGGTGCGCGGCGAGCGCGCGTTCGAGGTGCCGCCGCTCGCGACCCACGACCCGGCCTCCCCCGACTCGATCGTGCGCGCGAGCACGTCGCCCGCCGTCGAGCTGCTCATCGAGCGCGCCCACGCCGTCAAGCCCGACTTCGAGGCGACGCCCGCCACGATCGGCGCGATCGTCGGCATCTGCCGGGTGCTCGAGGGCCTGCCGCTCGCGATCGAGCTCGCGGCAGCCCGCATCCGCGTGCTCACGCCGGCGGCGATGCTGCAGCGGCTCGACCGGCAGCTGCCGCTGCTCGTCGACGCGTCGCGCGACCTGCCGCCGCGGCAGCGCACGCTGCGCTCGACGATCGAGTGGTCGACGGGGCTGCTCGCCGAGCCGGAACGGCGCATGCTGCGCGACCTGTCGGTCTGCTCGCCGGGCTTCTCGCTCGAGTCGATCGAGGCGCTCGCCGAGGCGCGCGGCTGGGACGTCGACGTCTACGCCGCGCTCGAGACGCTCGTCGACAGCTCGCTGCTCGAGCAGGACGACGTCGACGGCCAGGCGGTCTTCTCGATGCTCGCGACGGTGCGCGAGCACGGCGTCGAGCAGCTGCAGGCGGCGGGCGAGGAGGACGCCGCGCGCGACGCGCACGCGGCCGTCTACGCGGCGCTCGCCCGGCGCGAGGGCCGCGGCCTGGGGTTCAGCGACCAGATGGATGCGGTGGGCAGGCTCAACCTGGAGCGCGGCAACCTGCGCACGGCCGTGCGCCACCTGACCCGGGCGGGCGACGCCGAGACCGCCGCCGACGTCGCGTGGCGGCTCTTCCTCTACTGGTGGATGGGCGCGCACCTGACCGAGGTGGCGCACTGGATGGAGGAGGCCGTCGCCGGCGCCGCCCGGCCGCTGCCGCCCCGCACTCGGGCGATCGCGGCCTTCTTCGTCGGCTGGCGCGACATGTGGGCGGCACCCTCCCACGACATCCCGACCTCCCTGCTCGCCGCCGCCGACGCGTTCGAGGGCGAGGGGGATGCGCTGGGCGCCGCCATGTGCATCGCCACCGCCGGCTTCGCCGAGATCACCACCGCCGACCACGACCTGCCGCGCGCGAGCGTCTGGCTCGAGGAGGGCGCGCGGCGCTTCCGCGCGCTGGGCGCCGGCTGGGGCGAGAGCCTCGCGCTCGTCGCGCTCGCCCGCATCGACGCGCTCGCGGGCGACCTCGCGTCGGCGACCGAGCGCTCGAGCCGCGCGATCGCGGCGGCGGCCGGCAGCGGCGACCGGTTCGCGGCGACGGTGGCGATGCACCACCTCGCGCGCATGCACCTGTTCGGCGGCCGCATCGAGGAGGCCGAGCAGCTGCTGCTCACAGCCACCGCCGACTCGGTGGCGCTGCGGCACGAGGAGGGCATCGCGTACGGGCTCGAGGGGCTCGCCGCGATCGCGGCGCTCCGCGACGACGAGGAGCGCGCCGGGGTGCTCGCCGGGGCGGCGTCGGCCATCCGCCGGCGCACCGCCGTCTTCGACGCCCCCGAGTTCGTCTTCCACACCCGCTACCTCGACGAGCTCGCCGAGCGGGGCGACGCCGCGCGCCTGCGCGCCGCGGAGGAGCGCGGCCGCGACTACGGGGCGGTCGAGGCCGCCGAGTACGCGCTCACCGGGCGGCTCCGCCCGGCCGACGCGGCCTGAGGGGCGCTCGGCCGCGTCGGCTAGCGTGGCCCGCGAGCGAAGGAGCACCATGGCGATCGAGACGACCGACGACACCGCGACCCGCTGGCACGGCGCGGAGGGCGACCCCGTGGTCGTGCTCGCGCACGACTGGAACGGCCGCCTGCCGTGGATCGACGACTTCGGCGCGCGGCTGGCCGACGAGGGCTTCCGCGTCGCGGTGCTCGACCTCTACGACGGCCGTTCGACCACCGACGACGACGAGGCCGACGCGCTGCTGCGCGAGCGGCGCGCCGACCTCCCCGGCGCCCTGCACGTCGTCAGCGAGGCGATCGGCGAGGCGAGGGCGCTCGGCAGCGAGCGGGCCGCCGTGGTCGGCTTCTCGATGGGTGCGGGCATCGCGCTCATGTACGCCGCACAGGGCTCGCTCGACGCGGTCGTCGCCTACTACGGCGCCGCACCGCACAGCACGGCGACGGGTCCCCGCGTGCCGGCGCTCTTCCAGCTCGCCGAGCACGACGACTGGAGCGGCCGCGAGGCGCCCGAGGCGTACCGCGAGCGGCTCGAGGCCGAGGGCTTCGACGACGTCGAGATCCGCCACTACCCGGGCGCGGTGCACGGGTTCCAGAACGCGCAGGTGCCGGGGCGCTACGACGCGGATGCGTCGGCCGCGGCCTGGGCGTCGACGGTCGCGTTCCTGCGCCAGCACCTGCGGCCCGCCGGCTGACGCGCGCCTACTCGACGACCGGGTCGGCGAAGCTCGTCCGCAGCAGCCGCTCGAGCGCCGGCAGCCCCTCCGCGAGCGCCGCGCGCTGCCGCGCGGCGCCGTTGCCGGCGGCTCGCGTGCGCTCGAGCAGCGACTCGACCCGGCCCCGGTCCCCCGCCCCGTCGAGCGCGGGCGAGGCGGCCTCGAGCATCCGCTCGATCACGTCCCAGGCGGGGGCGACGGATGCGGTGGTCGGGTCGACGAGGCCGGCGTCGAGCCCGTGCCGGGCCGCGTGCCACACCGCGGCGTCGAGGTGCTCGGCGTGGGCTGCGGCCGGGTCGTGCGGCAGCGCCCCGGCGGCGGCCGTCTCGACGAGCGCGCGCGTGAGCAGCGCCGCCTCGATCGTGTCGTCGGCGCTCAGCTGCGCGTCGAACACGCGCAGCTCGACCGTCGGGTAGCGCTCGGCGAGCCGCATCATCCAGGCGATCGCGCCGCTGTCGAGGGTCGTGCCGAGCCCCACGAGCGCCGCGACCCGGCGCTCGTAGTCGGCGGCGTCGGCGAAGTCGGGCGGCACCGACGCGGTCGTGAAGCGGCGCCCGACGAGCGTGCGCCAGCTCGCGAAGCCGGTGTCGCGGCCGGCGAAGCACGGCGAGTTGGCGGTGAGGGCGATGAGCGGCGCGAGCCACGGCCGCAGCGCGCGCATGATGGCCACGCCCTCCTCGCGCGAGGCGATGCCCACGTGCACGTGCAGCCCCTGGATGCTGTGGTCGGGGCGCACGGCGCCGAGCTCCGCCACGAAGCGCTCGTACCGCTCCCCCTGGGCGACGCTCGAGACGCCCGGTCCGTGCGGGGTGCCGATGCTCGCGGCGATGAGGCCGCGCCGCCCGGCGGCGCCGGCGAGCACGCGCCGCCACTCGCGCACCACGCGGTCGGCCGCCGCGGCGTCGTCGAGCACCGGCGACGAGAACTCGAGCTGCGCCCGCAGGAACTCGTGCCCGACCCAGCCGTACGACGCATCCAGGTCGGCGATCTCCTCGATCACCGCATCGGCCACGTCGACCGGCGCGAGCGTGCCCGGCTCGAGCAGCACCACCTCCTCCTCGACGCCGAAGGTGCGGGGCGTGCGCCGGTTCGGCAGCAGGACCGTCATGCCCCGGATCATGCCGCACGCGCCTGCGCGCCGCCAGGACGACCCCCGCCGGCGCCGCGAACCTGGGAAACGGGCCCCTGGTGCCTCCCAGCCCCGTGGGCGACAGTGTCTGCATGCGCGCGATCTGGAAGGGCTCCATCACCTTCGGCCTGGTGAACGTGCCCGTGAAGCTGTACTCGGCGACCGAGGAGCACGACCTGCAGCTCCACCAGGTGCACGACGCCGACGGCGGCCGCATCCGGTACGAGCGCAAGTGCGAGGTGTGCGGCAAGAAGGTCGCCTACGAGCACATCGACAAGGCCTACGACGACGGCGAGCAGACCGTCGTGCTCACCGACGACGACTTCGCCGCGCTGCCCGCCGAGCGCAGCCGCGAGATCGAGGTGCTCGAGTTCGTGCCCAACGAGCAGATCGACCCGATCCTGCTCGACCGCAGCTACTACCTCGAGCCCGACTCGAAGAGCCCGAAGGCCTACGTGCTGCTGCGGCAGGTGCTCGAGGACACCGAGCGCACCGCGATCGTGCGCATGGCGCTGCGGCAGCGCACCCGGCTCGCCACGATGCGGGTGCGCGACGACGTGCTGCTCGTGCAGACGATGCGCTGGGCCGACGAGGTGCGGGCGGCCGAGTTCGCGAGCCTCGACGCCGACGTCACGGTCGGCAAGCGCGAGCTCGACCTCGCGAAGTCGATCGTGCGCGAGCTCGAGGCCGACTTCGACCTCGACAGCCACGTCGACGAGTACCAGGAGCAGCTGCGCACGCTCGTCGAGGCCAAGCTCGAGCAGGGCGACGCGCTCGACACGGCCGCGACCTTCGGCGAGACCGACGACGAGGAGGGCGGCGAGGTCATCGACCTGCTCGAGGCGCTGCAGCGCTCGGTCGAGAAGAAGAAGGCGGGGTCGGATGCCTCGGGCGGCGCCGCGTCGTCGTCGGAGGCGGATGCGGGGTCGGGCTCCTCCGCGCGGAAGCCGGCCGCGAAGGCGCCGGCGAAGCGCGGGGCGGCGAAGTCGGGCACGGCGAAGGCGGCGACGAAGCAGCCCGCGGCGAAGGCGCCGGCCGCGAAGAAGCCCGCCGCGAAGTCGGGTGCGGCGAAGACGGCGGCGGCGGCGAAGAAGCCGGCCGCGAGCAAGCGGAAGTCCGCCTGACGTGGCGGCGGCCGACCGGATCGTCGTCGGCGGCCGGAGCCTGCGCTTCTCGAGCCCCGACAAGGTCATGTACCCGGCTACGGGGACGACCAAGCGCGACGTGCTCGAGTACGTGCTGCGCGCATCCGACGTGCTCATCGCGCACGCGGGCGGCCGGCCCGTCACGCGCAAGCGCTGGACGGAGGGCGTCGGCACCGAGCGCAAGCCTGGGCAGGTCTTCTTCCAGAAGACGCTCGAGCGGGGCGCGCCCGACTGGGTGCAGACCGTCGAGCTGCAGCACTCGACCGGGCCGAAGCAGTACCCGGTGCTGTCGGAGCCGGCCGTGCTCGCGTGGATGGCGCAGATGGGCGCGCTCGAGCTGCACGTGCCGCAGTGGCGCATGCTCGACGGCGAGCGGCACGGTGATGATCCCCCTCGGCCCGACCGGCTCGTGCTCGACCTCGACCCGGGGCCGGGCGCCGACCTCGACGACTGCGCGCAGGTGGCGCTGTGGGTGCGCGAGCTGCTCGAGGACGTCGGCCTCCACCCGATGCCGCTCACGAGCGGCTCGAAGGGCATCCACCTCTACGCCCGTCTCGACGGCACCGTCACGAGCGAGCAGGCGAGCGAGGTGGCGCACACGCTCGCGCGCTCGCTCGAGGCGATGCACCCCGAGCTCATCGTGAGCGACATGAAGAAGTCGCTGCGCGAGGGCAAGGTGCTGCTCGACTGGAGCCAGAACTCCGGCTCGAAGACCACCGTCGCGCCCTACTCGCTGCGCGGCCGGCTGCGGCCCACCGTCGCCGCGCCCCGCACGTGGGCCGAGGTCGAGGCGGGCGGGCTCGAGCAACTGGAGTACGACGAGGTGCTCGCCCGGCTCGAGCGCGACGGCGACCTCATCGCCGCCCTCGACCCGCCGCCCGACCGGCTCGCGAAGTACCGCGGCATGCGCTCGGCGCACCGCACGCCGGAGCCCGTGCCCGCCGAGCCGCCCGCGTCCACCGACGGGCGCTCGTTCGTCATCCAGAAGCACCGGGCGAGCCGGCTCCACTACGACTTCCGGCTCGAGCAGGACGGCGTGCTCGTGTCATGGGCGGTGCCGAAGGGGCTGCCGTCGACGCCGAAGCAGAACCGCCTCGGCGTGCAGACCGAGGACCACCCCCTCGAGTACGGCTCGTTCGAGGGCACGATCCCGAAGGGCGAGTACGGCGCCGGCGTCGTCGAGATCTGGGATGCGGGCACGTACGAGCTCGAGAAGTGGCGCGACGACGAGGTCATCGCGACCCTGCACGGGCGGCCCGACGGCGGCCTCGGCGGCGACCCGTACCGGTTCGCGCTCATCCGCACCGACGCCGACAAGCGGCAGTGGCTCGTGCACCGCATGAAGGAGCAGGACGCCGAGCGCGACGCACGGCTGAAGGGCTACGCGCCGTCGAAGGCGTCGGCGGCGCGGGCGGCGAGGGGCGGCGAGGACGACGAGTCGCCGGCGGCCCCCGCTGCCGCGCCGAAGCGGCGGCTCGGCGCGAAGGCCGACCGCTCGCGAGGCAGGGCCGACCGGCCGACCGACCTGCGGCCGATGCTCGCGACGCAGTCGGAGCCATCCGCCATCGACGACGAGCGCGAGTGGTCGTTCGAGGTGAAGTGGGACGGCTGGCGGGTGCTCGTCGACAGGCGGGGCTCCGCGGTGCGGCTGCTGAGCCGTAACGGGCGCGACCTGTCGGGCGCGTTCCCCGAGCTCGTCGAGGCGGTGCCGGCGTCGATCGAGGCGGATGCGGTGCTCGACGGCGAGGTGGTGATGCTCAAGCGCGGCGCGGCCGACTTCGCGGCGCTGCAGGAGCGCGGCGGGCTCTCGGGGCGGCAGGCCGCGCGCGCCGCGAAGGCGACGCCGGCCACGCTCATCCTGTTCGACCTGCTCGAGGTCGACGGCGAGCGGCTCGTCGACGAGCGGCTCGACGAGCGGCAGTCGCGGCTCGACGGGCTCGTGCACGAGAGCCGCCGCGTCAAGATCTCGAAGCCGCTGCGCGGCCGGCTCGAGCGCATCCTCGAGGCGACCGCCGAGCGCGGCCTCGAGGGCATCATGGCCAAGCGCCACGACAGCCGCTACAAGCCGGGGCGCCGCAGCGACGACTGGCGCAAGCTCAAGCACCAGCAGTCCCAGGAGGTCGTCGTCGTCGGCTGGCTCGAGGGCAACGGCTCGCTCGCCGGCACGGTCGGCTCGCTCGTGCTCGCGCTGCCCGGCGAGGGCGGGCGGATGCGCTACGCCGGCCGGGTGGGCACGGGCTTCTCAGGCAAGGACCGCGATCGACTGCGCGACGAGCTGCGGCCGCGGCGCACCGTCCCCGCGATCGACGGGGTGCCGAGCGACGTCGCCCGCAAGGCGAACTGGGTGCGCGCGGCCGTCGGCGAGGTCGAGCACACCGAGCAGACGGCGTCCGGCGCGCTCCGCCACCCCGTCTGGCGCGGCCTCCGCCCCGACAAGGCCCTCGCCGACCTGAACCCGTAGCCGGCCCGCCGCGCCCGCCCCGCCGCGGCCTGCGCCCCCTCCGCCGGTCGAGCCGACGACCTCCGCCCCTCCGCCGGTCGAGCCGACGGCCCTCCGGGCCGTCGAGTCGAGACCACCCGCGCCCCCGCGCCCTCCGCCGGTCGAGCCGACGGCCCTCCGGGCCGTCGAGTCGAGACCACCCGCGCCCCGGCGCACAACGCAAGCCCGCCCGCCCGATCTCCCCGCGCATCCGCCGCCGCCCCCGCACGCGCCGCGGAAGCCGCCTCCCCGGCTTGCGTTGTGCGCGCACGCCCGCGGCGCGGCAGACTGCCGCCATGACGACCGACCTGCTCGACCTCGAGTCGCTGCTCACCGACGAGGAGCGCGCCGTGCGCGCCCGGGTGCGCGCGCTCGTCGACCGCGAGATCCGCCCGCACATCGCCGACTGGTTCGAGCGCGCCGTGTTCCCGCGCGAGCTCGTGCCGGCGCTCGCCGCCGAGGGGCTCCTCGGCATGCACCTCACCGGCTACGGCTGCGCGGGCCGCAGCGCCGTCGAGTACGGCATCGCGATGCAGGAGCTCGAGGCCGGCGACAGCGGCATCCGCACGTTCGTCTCGGTGCAGGGCTCGCTCGCGATGACCGCGATCGCGAAGCACGGCTCCGAGGAGCAGCGCCGGACGTGGCTCCCCCGCATGGCCGCGGGAGAGGCGATCGGCTGCTTCGCGCTCACCGAGCCGGATGCCGGCAGCGACCCGGCCGCGATGCGCACCGTCGCGCGGCGCGACGGCGACGACTGGGTGCTCGACGGCGCCAAGCGGTGGATCGGGCTCGCCTCGATCGCCGACCTCGCCGTCGTGTGGGCGCAGACCGACGAGGGGGTGCGCGGGTTCCTCGTCGAGACGTCGTCGCCGGGCTTCACCGCCACGCCGATCGAGCCGAAGCTCTCGATGCGCGCCTCGATCCAGTGCGACATCGCCCTCGACGGGGTGCGGGTGCCCGAGTCGATGCGGCTTCCGGATGCGCGCGGACTGCGGGCGCCGTTCGAGTGCCTGGGCGAGGCGCGGTTCGGGATCGCCTGGGGAGCGCTCGGCGCGGGACGGGACGCGCTCGAGGGGGCGCTCTCCTACGCCGGCGCGCGCGAGGTGTTCGGGCGCCCGCTCGCCGGCATGCAGCTGACGCAGGCGCGCCTGGCCGAGATGGCGCTCGCGCTGCAGCAGGCGCAGCTGCTCGCGCTGCACCTCGGGCGGCGGAAGGACGCCGGGCTGCTGCGGCCGCACGAGATCTCGATGGGGAAGCTCGCCTCGGTGCGGGCCGCGATCGACGTGTGCCGCGAGGCGCGGGCGCTGCTCGGCGGCAACGGCGTGACGCTCGAGCACTCCGCGATGCGGCATGCGGCCAACCTCGAGAGCGTGCGCACGTACGAGGGCACCGACGAGGTGCACACGCTCGTCATCGGGCAGGCGCTGACGGGGCTGAGCGCGTTCCGGGGCTGAGGCGCCGTGCGCTGGTCGAGCCGACGCACGCCCGCTCCTCCGCTGGTCGAGCCGGTCCGCGCCCGCCCCTCCGCCGGTCGAGCCGACGCACGCCCGCCCCTCCGCTGGTCGAGCCGACGCACGCCCGCCCCTCCGCCGGTCGAGCCGGCGCACGCCCGCCCCTCCGCCGGTCGAGCCGGTCCGCGCCCGCAGGGCGCGGGCCGAGTCGAGACCACTCGACGAGCCCGGCTCGACCAGTGGTCTCGACTCGCGCAGCCGCCTCAGGCGGCCGCGCGGCTCGACCGGCGGAAGCTCATGGCCGCGCGGCTCGACCGGCGGGTGCTCAGGGCCGCGCGGCTCGACCGGCGGAAGCTCAGTGCCGCGCGGCTCGACCGGCGGAAGCTCAGGCCCGCACGTCCCAGACGTGGTGCTCGACGTCGTGGAGCGCGTAGACGAGCAGCGTCTCGACGGTGAAGACCGAGCCGTTGGAGCGCCTCCCGGGCCGCTCCCACGCATCCGCCGGCACCGCATCCGCTGCGTTCGCGAGCTCCGCCGCCGCGAGGTCGAGCTCGACGGCGACGTGCTCGGGCGCCTGCCCGGCGTAGTCGCCGTCGATCGCCGCCCGATCCTGATCCCAGTTCGCGAACTCGGGGTCGTCCTCGGTGAGCAGCTGGTCGAGCCGGCCGCGCATGACGGTGCAGACGTCGCGCACGTGCGCCGCGTACTCGAGCGGCGACCAGGTGTCGTCGTCGGGCCGCTCGACCACGCGCTCGCCGTGCAGGCGTGCGTGCATCGCGGCGCCGGCCGCGCGGATGCGCGCGCCGAGGTCGCCGCGGTCGACGCCCGCGGGGTCGAACCCGCACTCGGGGCACCGCTCGCGCAGCACCCAGGTCCAGTCCTTCGTGTCCGGCTCGATCGGCATGGCGCAAGCCTGGCACGGCGGGCCGGATCATCCCAGCGGATGAGGCGGTCGCGCCGGTCGGAGGACGCGGCGGCCGGGCCCCGATTCCTAGCGTCGGAGCATGGCACTCACCACCCTCGCGTCCGTCGCCCTCTCCGTCCTGGCGCTCGCCGCCGTCACCGTCGTCGTGGTCGGCGCGGTCGTCATCGGCATCGCGCAGCTCGGGCGCGTGCGGGCGGGCCGCGCCGGGCAGCGCTGACCAGCGGGCCTCGGGCCAGCCGCTGCCCACCGTTCGTCAACCGGCTCCGCGTCGCGCCGACCGGATAGTCCGGTCGGCGTCGCACCTGGCCGGTCGACGAACGACGTGTCCCAGAGCAGGGCCAGCCGCAGGGCGCGCGGCGCCGGACGGCGTCTCCATGTTGCGGGCGGCATCGTCGGCGGCCTACTGTATTCCTGAACGATCGGTCACTAATTCGCGACCGGTCGCATCACCTGCAGTGACGACGGAGTCAGGAGTCCCATGCCCGAGGCCTTCCTCGTCGGCGGCGCGCGCACCCCGGTCGGCCGCTACGGCGGCGCCCTCGCCGGCGTTCGCCCCGACGACCTCGCAGCCCTGGTCGTCGGCGAGGCCGTCGCCCGCGCCGGCATCGATCCCGCCCTCATCGACGAGGTGATCCTCGGCGGCGCCAACCAGGCCGGCGAGGACAACCGCAACGTCGCGCGCATGGCCGTCCTGCTCGCGGGCCTGCCCGACGCGGTGCCGGGCATCACCGTCAACCGCCTGTGCGCATCCGGCATGTCGGCGATCATCATGGCGTCGCAGATGATCCGCGCCGGCGACGCCGACGTGGTCGTCGCGGGCGGCGTCGAGTCGATGACGCGCGCACCCTGGGTGCAGGCCAAGCCCGAGAAGGCGTGGGCGAAGCCGGGCGAGGCGTTCGACACGTCGATCGGCTGGCGCTTCGCCAACCCGCGGCTGCTCGCCCGCGACAAGGCGACCTTCTCGATGCCCGAGACCGCCGAGGAGGTCGCGCGCGTCGACGGCATCACCCGCGACGACGCCGACGCCTTCGCGCTGCGATCGCACGAGCGCGCGATCGCCGCGATCGATGCCGGCCGCTTCGCCGACGAGATCGTCGCCGTGCCGACGCGGGCCGGCGACGTGACCGTCGACGAGGGCCCGCGCCGCGAGACGACGATGGATGCGCTCGCGCGCCTGCGGCCCGTCGTGGCCGGCGGGTCGGTGGTCACCGCGGGCAACGCGTCGAGCCTCAACGACGGCGCATCGGCGATCGTGGTCGCGAGCGAGGCCGCCGTCGCGCGGCTCGGCCTCGCGCCGCGCGCCCGCATTGTCGGCGGCGCGAGCGCCGGCATCGCGCCGGAGATCATGGGGCTCGGCCCTGTGCCGGCGACCGAGAAGCTGCTCGCCCGCACGGGCGTCGCGATCGACGAGATCGGCGCGGTCGAGCTCAACGAGGCGTTCGCGACCCAGTCGCTCGCGAGCATGCGCCGCCTCGGCCTCGACGACGCGATCGTGAACGCCGACGGCGGCGCGATCGCGCTCGGCCACCCCCTCGGCTCCTCCGGCTCGCGGCTCGTCGTCACGCTGCTCGGCCGCATGGAGCGCGAGGGCGCCGACCGCGGCCTCGCGACGATGTGCGTCGGCGTCGGCCAGGGCACCGCGATCCTGCTGGAGCGCCCGTGACTCCCGTCCGCCCCTTCGCTGGTCGAGCAGGACGGCGGAGCCGCCCGTATCGAGACCTGAACCGGGTCTCGTCTCGTTGCGCGCGCTTCGAGTGCTCCTCGACGACCGGTGCATGGGCGGGGCGCGCATGAGCGGGGGGCTGCGCATCGAGGAGCGCGACAGCCACGTGCTGGCCGTGCTCGACCGGCCCGAGAAGCGCAACGCGATCGACCAGGAGCTCGTCGACGCGCTGCACCGGCTCTGCGCGCGGCTCGAGGTCGAGCGGCGCACCCTGGTGCTCGCCGGGTCCGGCGGCACCTTCGCGGCCGGCGCCGACATCGCTCAGCTGCGCGAGCGGCGCGCGACCGACGCCCTGGCCGGCATCAACACCCGCTGCTTCCAGCGCATCCGCGCCCTGCCGATGCCGGTGATCGCCGTGCTCGACGGCTACGCGCTCGGCGGCGGTGCCGAGCTCGCCTACGCCGCCGACATCCGCATCGGCACGCCGACGCTCACGATCGGCAACCCCGAGACGGGCCTCGGCATCATCGCCGCGGCCGGCGCCACCTGGCGCCTCAAGGAGATCGTGGGCGACGCGCTCGCGAGCGAGATGCTGCTCACAGGGCGCCTGCTGGGCGCCGACGAGGCGCTCGCCGCGGGGCTCGTCAGCGCGGTGCTCGAGCCCGAGGCCGCGCTCGCGCACGCGGTTGAGCTCGCCGACCGCATCGCCGCGCTCGACCCGGCCGCGACGCAGGCGACGAAGCGCTCGCTGCTCGCGCCCGCGAGCGCCCACCCCGAGATCGACCTCGCCGAGCAGGCGGTGCTCTTCGAGAGCCCCGAGAAGCACCGGCGCATGACGGCGTTCCTCGAGCGCCGCTCGGCCAAGCGCACCCAGGAGACCCGATGACCGATGTGACGGATGCGACGGCCCCCGACGGCGGGCACGGCACGGCCCGCACGAGCCCGGCCGCCGACGACACCGACGCGCAGGTCGGCGCCGGCGCCCCCGAGCGCGTCGGCGTGCTCGGCGGCGGCCGCATGGGCGCCGGCATCGCGCACGCGTTCGTGCTCGCCGGGAGCCAGGTGGTCGTCGTCGAGCGCGACGAGGCGGCGGCCGACGCCGCCCGCGAGCGCGTCGCCGCGAGCCTCGCGAAGAGCGTCGAGCGCGGCTGGGCCGAGCCGCTCGACGAGCTCGAGGGGCGACTGAGCGTCGCCGTCGACGTCGCCGCGTTCGGCGGCTGCGGCCTCGTCGTGGAGGCGGTGCCCGAGGACGAGGGGCTGAAGGCGGATGCGCTGGCCCGCGTCGAGGCGGTGCTCGACGACCGCGCTGCGCTCGCGAGCAACACGTCGTCGATCTCGATCGACCGGCTCGCGCGCGGCCTCGCCCGCCCCGAGCGCTTCCTGGGGCTCCACTTCTTCAACCCCGTGCCCGCATCCGCGCTCGTCGAGATCGTGCTCGGCGACGCCACCGAGCCGCGGCTCGCGAACGACGCGCGCGCGTGGGTGGAGGCGATCGGCAAGGCGCCGGTGACGGTGCACGACGCGCCCGGCTTCGCCAGCAGCCGGCTGGGCGTCGCGCTCGGGCTCGAGGCGATCCGCATGGTCGAGGAGGGCGTCGCGAGCCCCGGCGACATCGACACCGCGATGGAGCTCGGCTACAAGCACCCGGTCGGGCCCCTGCGCACGACCGACATCGTCGGGCTCGACGTGCGGCTCGGCATCGCCGAGCAGCTGCACCGCGAGCTCGGGCCGCGCTTCGAGCCGCCGGCGCTGCTGCGCCAGATGGTCGCCGAGGGCCGCCTCGGCAAGAAGAGCGGGCGCGGCTTCTACGACTGGGACTGACCCCCGCTGGTCGAGCAGCCGCCGCAGGCGGCGTGTCGAGACCAGTCGCGACAACCGAACACCGCACTCCGTCTCGATACGGCCCTTCGGGCCTGCTCGACGAACGGGGAGGACCGAGCACACCGCACTCCGTCTGGATACGGCCCTCCGGGCCTGCTCGACGAACGGGGAGGAGAGGATCGACGATGACCGACACGATGACCCGGGCCCGACTGCTGCCCAGCTACATCCAGGACGCCTGGTGGGAGCCGACCGAGGCCGACGCCGCCGACGCGACCGTCGTGCGCGACGCCTCGACCGGCGAGGAGGTCGTGCGCGTCTCGACCACCGGCCTCGACACCGCCGCCGCGCTCGAGCACGCCCGCACCGTCGGTCAGCACGGCCTCGCGCCCCTCACGTTCCACCAGCGGGCGATCCTGCTGAAGCAGATGGCGCTCGCGCTCACCGAGCGCAAGAGCGAGCTGTACGAGCTCTCGAGCCGCACCGGCGCGACGAAGAGCGACTCGTGGGTCGACATCGACGGCGGCATCGGCGTGCTCTTCACCTACTCGTCGAAGGGGCGGCGCGAGATGCCGCAGTCGACGATCTACCTCGACGGGCCCGTCGAGCCGCTGTCGAAGGACGGCTCGTTCCTCGCCCGCCACATCTGCACGACGCTGCCGGGCGTCGCGGTGCAGATCAACGCCTTCAACTTCCCCGTCTGGGGCTCGCTCGAGAAGCTCGCACCGGCGTTCCTCGCCGGCATGCCGACGCTCATCAAGCCCGCCACGCCGACCGGCTACGTCGCCGAGCACATGGTGCGCATCCTCGCCGAGTCGGGCCTGCTGCCCGCGGGCGCGATCCAGCTCGTCTCGGGCTCCGCGCGCGACCTCATGGACCACCTGCGGCTCGGCGACACCGTCGGCTTCACCGGCTCCGCATCCACCGCCGACTCGCTGCGCCGCCACGAGGCCGTGCAGGCGCGCGGCGTGCGATTCACGGCCGAGACCGACTCGATCAACGCCTCGGTGCTCGGCCCCGACGCGGTGCCCGGCACGCCCGAGTTCGACGCCTACGTGCGCGGCCTCGTCGCCGAGATGACGGCGAAGGCGGGCCAGAAGTGCACCGCGATCCGCCGCGCGATCGTGCCGACGGGCATGACGGATGCGGTGGCCGACGCGGTGCGCGAGCGCATCGCCGCGAAGGTGGTCGTCGGCGACCCGCGCGCCGAGGGCGTCACGATGGGGCCGCTCGCCTCCACCGAGCAGCGCGACGAGGTGCTGCGGCAGGTGATGAAGCTGCGCGAGGGCGGCGGCCAGATCGTGGTCGGCGGCGACGCCGGGAACGTCACGCTCGCCGACGGCTCGCTCGGCGAGGCGGCGGGCGGCGCGTTCGTCGCGCCGACGCTGCTCGCCTTCGACGACCCGGCCGCGGATGCGCTGCACGAGATCGAGGCGTTCGGCCCGGTCTCGTCGCTCGTCGAGTACGGCTCGCCCGAGCAGGCCGCCGAGATCGTCGCCCGCGGCGGCGGCTCGCTCGTGACCTCGGTCGCCTCGCACGACCCCGCGTTCGTCAGCGAGCTGACGCGCCGCATCGCGCCGCACAACGGCCGCATCCTGCTGCTCGACCGCGACGACGCTCGCGCCTCGACCGGGCACGGCTCGCCGCTGCCGATGCTCGTGCACGGCGGGCCGGGCCGCGCCGGCGGCGGCGAGGAGCTCGGCGGCATCCGCTCGGTGCTCCACCACATGCAGCGCACGGCCATCCAGGGCTCGCCGACCATGCTGACGGCCCTCACGGGCGTCTGGCACCCGGGGGCGACGGCGTCGACCGAGGCGCCGCATCCGTTCCGCAAGTCGCTCGCCGAGCTGCGCATCGGCGACCAGGTCGTCTCGGAGCGGCGCGAGATCACGCTCGACGACATCGAGCACTTCGCCGACTTCACGGGCGACCGGTTCTACGCGCACATGGATCAGGAGGCCGCCGAGGCCAACCCGTTCTTCCCCGGCCGGGTGGCGCACGGCTACCTGCTGCTGTCGTTCGCGGCCGGCCTCTTCGTCGAGCCGGCGCCGGGCCCCGTGCTCGCGAACACGGGCCTCGACAACCTGCGCTTCATGACGCCGGTCTCCCCCGGCGACACGCTGCGCGTGACGCTCACGGCGAAGCAGATCACGCCGCGCGAGACCGACCCCTACGGCGAGGTGCGATGGGATGCGGTGCTCACGAACCAGGACGACGAGACCGTCGCGCAGTACGACCTGCTGACCTACGTCGCGAAGGAGCAGCCCGCGGCCTGAGCGGCCGCGCGCACCGGCCGCCGGTACCGATTTGCGGATGCGAGCCCGCACGACCCGCGAGTCGGTACCGGAGCACATCCGGCCCCCAAGTCGCCCCTGGCGCCCGCCCGACCGCGGGTCGACAATGCGGCTACAGCGTGACGAGGGGGTGCACCGTGGACGGTGCCGACAGGAACGCGCAGCACGAGGCCGTCGTCGAGCGGCTCATCGCCTGCATCAACGAGGGCCGCATCGAGGTGATGGACGAGCTCTTCCACGAGGATGCGGTGATGGACTGGCCGCAGTCGGGCGAGCGGGTGGTCGGCGGCGAGAACGGCCGCGGCATCTACCGCGCGTTCCCGCAGCTGCCGACCATCACGCCGCGCCGGATCGTGAGCGCCGGCGACCTCGTCGTGGCCGAGGCGACGCTCGACTACGGCGGCCCCGTCTACAAGACGGTCTTCGTCTTCGAGTTCCGGGGCGACCGCATCGCCCGCGAGACGGCCTACTGGAGCGAGCCGTTCGACCCGCCCGACTGGCGCTCGCGCTGGGTCGAGGTGGCCTGACGGGTCGAGGTGGCCACAGCACGAAGGGCGGAGACCCGACCGGATCTCCGCCCCCGTGCGACCGATCACTCGGCGGGCAGCACGAGCTCCTGGCCGACCTCGATGTGGTCGGGGTCCTCGACGATGTCCTGGTTCACGGCGAAGAGGCCGAGCCAGCCGGTCTCGACGTCGTTCGACTTGGCGATCGCGAACAGCGAGTCGCCGGCCTCGACCGTGACGCGCTCATCCGACGGCTCGACGTCCGGCAGGTCGTAGCTGGCGGGCGCGGCCGGTGCGGCCTGCGCAGCCGGAGCAGCCTCGGCGGCCGCCGGCGCCTCGGCGGGCGCGGCCTGCTGCGTGGCGGTGTCGACGGGCGTCGAGTTCGGCTCGGCAGCGCCCGAGGCGCCGATCTGCGCCGAGCAGGAGGGCCATGCGCCCCAGCCCTGGCCGGCGAGCGTGTTCTCAGCCACGCGGATCTGCTCCTCGCGCGACGCGTCGGCCGGGTTGCCCGAGCCGCCGTAGGCCTGCCACGTCGACAGCGAGAACTGCAGGCCGCCGTAGTAGCCGTTGCCGGTGTCGATCGACCAGTTGCCGCCCGACTCGCACTCGGCGAGCGCGTCCCAGGTGGCGTCGCTCGCGGCGTTCGCCGCGGTCGGCACGAGCATCGCGCCCGCGAAGACGGCCACGCCGGCGGCCGTCACGGCGCCGCCGCGCAGGAATCGCTTCGATCGGCGGGCGTCGTCGGTGGTGTGCTTCTGCATGAGCTGAACTCCACGGCCCCGTCTCGGCGCGCGATCCCGCGCATCCGACCGCCCGACCGGAATGACTCGATTCGATGGCGCGGAGGACTCCAGGGGCGGATGCGACGGCCGTCCTTCGCGGTTCAAGCCGGCTACGCTACCAAAGATCACGATTCGATAACAATCGACCGCGATTACCAGGACTGTCGGGCGCCACGCACCGCGACGCCTGAGGCTCAGTCCGCGACGCGGGGCCGAAGCGGCGGGATCGCGGCGAGGAGCTGCTGCGTGTAGGGGTGCTGTGGCTCCTCGAAAAGATCCGCTGCCGGCCGGTGCTCGACTGCCGCTCCGTCGCGCAGCACGAGCACGTCATGGCTCATCTCCTGCACGATCGCGAGATCGTGCGCGATGAAGAGGTAGCTGAGACCCAAGTCTCGCTGCAGCGACGTGAGCAGGTCGAGCACACGAGCCTGGATCGACACGTCGAGCGATGCGGTGGACTCGTCGAGGACGATCAGCTGGGGCTCGAGCGCGAGCGCCCGGGCGATGCTCACCCGCTGCCGCTGCCCGCCCGAGAGCTCGTGCGGGTAGCGCCCGGCGAACGCCTCCGGCAATCCCACCATGTCGAGCAGCTGGACGATGCGGCGGCGCTCCTCCGCCCGTCCGCGCACGAGCCTGTGCACCCGCAACGGCTCTTGCAGGGAGACCTCGACGGGATTGCGGCCGTTGAGCGAGGAGAACGGATCCTGGAAGACCATGCTGATGCTGCGGCGCACCTGCTTGCGCTCGCCGCGGCGAGCGCCCAGGAGGTCGATGCCCCGCAGCTCGGCGGTGCCGCCGTGCGGCGTGATGAGACCGGTGAGCGCGTTCGCGATGGTCGACTTGCCCGAGCCCGACTCGCCGACGATGCCGAGGGTGCGCCCGGCACGCACGTCGAAGGAGACGCCGCGCACCGCGTGGACGACCGAGCGGCCGGCCGGCGCGTGCACGCTGAAGCGCACATCGAGGTCGCGCACCTGCAGCAGCGGCTCGTCAGCCACCGGCGGAGCGGGCGGTGCCGACTTGCCGAGCACGGGCCGCGCGAGCAGCAGCTCCCGCGTGTAGGCATGCTGCGGCGCCTCGAAGATCGCCTGCGTGCCGGCATGCTCGACGGCCTCGCCCGCGCGCAGCACCACGACGTCGTCCGCGACCTGACCGATGACGCCCAGGTCGTGACTGATCCAGACGACGGCCGTGCCGCGGTCGCGCTGCAGGGCGCGCACCAGCTCGACGATCTGGGCCTGCGTCGTGACGTCGAGCGCGGTCGTCGGCTCATCCGCGACGAGGAGCGCCGGGTCGCACGCGAGCGCGATCGCGATCATGACGCGCTGGCGCTGGCCTCCGCTGAGCTGATGCGGGTAGCTGCCGAGCCGGTCCTCGGCCCCCGGGATGCCGACGGCCTCGAGCAGCTCGAGCGCCCGAGCGCGCGCCTGCCGACGCGTCATCCCGCGATGCACCTCGAGCGCCTCGGTGATCTGGCGCTCGAGCGTGAGCAGCGGATTCAGCGACGTGCTCGGATCCTGGAAGACGAATCCCACTCGATCGCCGTGCACCGATCGCAGCGTGCGTGCGCTCGCCCCGACGAGCTGCGTGTCCTCGAGCACGCTGGATCCGCGGATCTCGGCGCCGGGCGCGTCGAGGAGCCCGGTCGCCGCGAGGACGGTCATGGACTTGCCCGACCCGGACTCCCCGACGATGCCGAGCGTCTGCTCGGGCTCGAGGGCGAAGGAGATGCCCTCGACGATCTGCCGGCTGCCGATCCGGACGCCGAGGTCCTGCACCGAGAAGATGGGGGCGCTCATCGGCGTCGCCTCGCTTCCAGCATCGTGCGCTGCTTCGGGTCCAGCACGTCGCGGAGCCCGTCGCCGACCAGGTTGAACGCCAGCACGGTGACGAAGATCGCAGCCCCCGGGAACACGCTCAGCCACCACGCCATGTCGAGGAACCCCTGCGCGTCGAACAGCATCCGCCCCCAGGAGGGCTCGGGCGGCTGGATGCCGAGGCCGAGGAACGACAGGGCCGCCTCGGAGAGGATCGCGAAGGCGAGCGAGAGGGACGTCTGCACGATGATCGGGCCGGCGATGTTCGGCAGGATGTGGCGCGCCATGATGTAGCCGTGTCCGGTGCCCATCGTGCGGGAGGCCTGCACGAACGGCTCCACCCTCACGCCGAGCGTGCTGCCGCGGGCGACGCGCGCGAAGATCGGCGTGTAGACGACGCCGATCGCCAGCATCGTCGTCGGCACGCCGGGGCCGAGGATCGCGACGATGGCCAGCGCCAGGAGCAGCACCGGGAACGCGAACAGGACGTCGTTGGCCCGCATGAGCACCGTGTCGACCCATCCTCCGGCGTAGCCGGCGACGACCCCCACGAGCACGCCCACCAGGAGGGCGAAGGCGACGCTCGCCACGGCGACGAGCAGCGACGCTCTCGTCGCGATCAGCACCCGCGACAGCACATCGCGCCCGAGATCATCGGTCCCGAACCAGTGCTGAGCGCTCGGCGGCTGCAGCGCGTCGGGCACGTCGATCGTGTTCACCCCGTAGGGCGCCAGGAGCGGCCCGAGCAGCGCCACGACGACGGTCAGGGCGAGCACGACGGCGCTCGCGAGGGTGACGGGGTTGCCCGCGAGCAGCCGCCATGCGGCGATGCGGCGCTCGTCGGGCGCGACGGCCGGCGCCACCGGTGAAGCATTCGTCATGAGAGGCGGATCCTCGGGTCGACGACGGCGTACAGGACGTCGACGAGCAGGTTGATGGCGAGGAACAGCACGGCCATGAGCAGCACGGCTCCCTGCACGAGCGGGTAGTCGCGGGCGGCGACCGCGTCATAGACCAGCCGGCCGAGCCCCGGCCACGCGAAGACCACCTCGACGACGATGACGCCGCCGAGGATGGTCGCGAGCTGGATGCCCGCCACGGTGATGATCGGGATGAGCGCGTTCCGCAGCACGTGGCGCACGGTCACGATGCGCGGCGGGAGGCCCTTCGCCTTGGCTGTGCGGACGTAGGTCGCCGAGAGCACGTCGAGCACCGCCGCGCGCACGTAGCGAGTGAGGATCGCCCCTGCCACGAGGCCGACGGTGGCGCCGGGGAGCACGACTCGGCGCAGCCACTGCACCGGATCGTCGGTGATCGCTGCATACCCCGACGAGGGCAGCCAGCCGAGCACGGAGGCGAACAGCGTGATCAGCAGCAGGCCCATCCAGAAGTCGGGCACCGAGACGCCGAACTGGCTCGTCACGCGGATGATGCCGTCGCTGATGCGGCCCTCGCGCATCGCGGCCCACGTGCCGGCCGGGATCGAGATGATGAGGGCGAGCACGATGCCGAAGAGCGCGAGCGATGCGGTGGCGGGCAGCCGCTCCAGCAGGCTGAGCGAGACCGGCTGGCCGCTGCGGAAGCTCACGCCGAGGTCGCCGCGCACGACGTCGACGAGGTAGGTGACGAACTGCTCGAGCAGCGGGCGGTCGAGGCCGCTCGCCGCCCGCAGCGCGTCGTAGGCCTCCTGGGTGTACCGGGTGCCCAGCGCGATGCGCACCGGGTCACCCGGCACCAGGTGGATGAGGAGGAACACCACGACGACGACGCCGAGCAGGACGAGCAGCGAATGCAGCAGCCGCCCTGCCAGGAAGCGTGCCGTGGAGCTCCGGATCATCAGCCCGCGAGGCTCACGTCTCGGAACCGGATGGCGCGGTCGCCGCGGGCCTCGTAGCCCTCGAGGTCGGCGCTCCAGACCTGGAGCACAGCAGGGTTGTACAGGTAGATGTAGCTCGCCTCGTCGGCGATGATGGTCGCCGCCTGTGCGTAGAGCTCCTTGCGCGCCTCCGGGTCGGTCTCGACACGGGCGTCGTCCAGCAGCTGGTCGACCTCCGGGTTCGAGTAGCCCTGGGCGTTCGAGCCGCCCTCGGAGTGGTGCTGCGAGTAGTAGAAGTCGTCCGGGTCGATGTTGCCGAGCCAGCCCATCATCAGCATGTCGAAGTTGCCGGAGCTCTGCTCGTCGAGCCAGGTGCCGAAGTCCGGCTGGCGGATGTTCACCGTGATCCCGAGCGGCGCGAGGTTGTCGGCGATGATCTGCGCCGCGGTGACGGTCTCCGGGTAGTCGGACGTCGCGAGCATGTCGAGCTCCAGCCCGCTCACGCCCGCCTCCTCGAGCAGCTGTGCCGCCCGGTCGGAATCGGTCCCGTAGCCGTCGTAGGAGGTGTGCCAGAAGCTCGCCTCCGGGATGGCCAGCTGGTTGGCCTGGGCGGTGCCGTAGCTCACGGCCTGGATGATCGACTCGCGGTCGATGGCGTAGGCGATCGCCTGCCGCACCCGCACATCGTTCCACGGCTCGCGGTTCTGGTTGAGCGCGAGGTACCAGTAGTCGCTGCTGGGCGTCTGCCCGACCACGAGCGCGTCGTCGCCCTCGAGGCTGCCGAGCTGCTGCGGGTCGATCACGTCGGTCCAGTGGATGTCGCCGCCGCGGAGCGCGGAGATCGCGGTCGACGACTCGGAGATGAAGCGGAACTCGACACCTGCGACCTCGGGTGCACCGTCCCAGTAGTCCTCGTTCGCAGTCAGGGAGATGGAGTCGCCGCTCGCGTAGTCCTCGAAGGCGAACGGTCCCGTGCCGACCGGGTGGGTGCTGATCTCGCCGCTCTCGACGTTCTCCTGCTCGACGATCGCCATGCCCTTGAAGCCGCCGAGGCTGGACAGCAGGTTGGGGCTCGGCTGGGTCACCCGGATCTCGACCGTGGCGTCGTCCACCGCGGTCACCGACTCGACGGTGCCGAACTTCCAGGCGTTCGCGAGCTCCTCGTCGATGATCCGGTTGAAGGAGTAGACGACGTCGTCGGCGGTGAACTCGGAGCCGTCGTGGAAGGTCACGCCATCGCGGAGCGCGAACGTCCAGGTCAGCTGGTCGTCGCTCAGCTCCCACGACTCGGCGAGCGCGGGCTGCATCTCGAGGTTCTCGTCCGGCTCGACGAGCGTGTCGAAGACGTTCTCGAGCACCTGGAAGGAGAAGTAGGAGGAGGTCTTGTGCGGGTCGAGCTGGTCAGGCTCTCCGCCGATGGCGGCGACGAACGTCTCGCCTGGGGCCGCGCCATCGGAGGAGGAGGTGCCCAGGTCGACCGATTCGCCGGCGCTGCAGCCGACCAGGGTGAGGGTGACGACTGCGGCACCTGCCGCAAGCGCTTGGATCTTTCGCATGACTGCCCGCTTCCTCGGAGGGAGAGCCCGGATGGGCTACCCATCAGAATGCTGATGATTGCATCATTATGTGCCACCATGAGGCAAGCGCAAAGCGGTGGACCGGTTCGAAACACGATCGTGACAATGGCGGCGCTGGTCGAGGAGCATGGAGCGGAGGGATGGGGCCCAGTGACGTATTCGCTGATGGCGGTCGACACGTCTGCGGGACTGATCGGCGTCGCGACCGCCAGCCGCTCCCTCGCCGTGGGCAACGCCGTGCCTGCGATCGATCCGGCCGTGGGCGCCGTCGTCTCGCAGGCGTGGACGAATCGTCGGCTGCGCGCGCGGGCGCTCGATGCGCTCGCGGCGGGCCTGTCGCCGCAGCAGGTCGTCGAACGCATCCCGGACTGGGACGACGGCGCGGCGCTGCGGCAGGTCGCGGTGCTCGACATCGGAGGCCGCAGCGCCCACTTCACCGGCGCGGAGTGCTCTGGCTGGGCCGGCGGCCGCAGCTTCGAGCAGGGCGTGGTGACCGGCAACCTGCTGACCGGCGGCGCGGTCCTCGAAGCGATGCGCTCATCGTTCACGGCATCGGCTCCTGCCGGTGCGCTCGGCAGCGAGCAGGACGTGCTGCACGCGTTCGCCTCGCGGCTCCTCGCCGCCGTCGCCGCTGGCGAGCGCGCCGGCGGCGATGCTCGTGGTCGCGAGAGCGCGGCGCTCCAGGTCGCGCGCGTCGCCGCGCGCCGCGAGTGGCCGCCGGAGCTCGCGGTGGATCTCCGCGCGGACCACGATCCGCAGCCGCTCGAGCAGCTCCAGCGACTGCTCGCACGGCGCTTCGAGCGCCCAGAGGAGATCCTCGTCGACGACCGCTCGCGGGGAGCGCTCGAGCCACGCTAGGGCCGCTCAGACCTCGAGCGGCGTCACGGCGCCGAGCACGACGGTGATGCCGTCGGAGGCGTTCGCCCACCAGTGCGGCGTGGAGCAGCCGTACGTCATGGTGTCGCCGACCTCCAGTCGCACGCGACGGTCGCCGTGCACCACGAGCAGGGCGCCCTGCTCGACGGTCACGCTCTCCGTGCCGAGATGCCGGAACGGCTGGTCCTCGTTGGAGAATCGTGCGGGGATGGTGCTGCGGATGAGCTGCAGGTTGCTGTGCGTGCGCGGTGTGAGCAGCTCGCGCTCGACCCGCTGCTCCGGGGCCGCATCGGGCGGGATCGGCAGCACGTGGCGCTCTGCCGCGCGCACCACCATCGCATCGCCGGCGATCCCGCCGAGCAGCTTCGAGAGGCTCACGCCGAGCGCCGTCGCGACCCGGTGCAGCGACGAGAACGACGGGTTGCCCCTCCCTCGCTCGAGCTCGCTGATCAGGCCGAAGCTCACGCCTGCCCGAGCGCTCAGCGACTGCAGGCTGAGACCCTGCCGCTGCCGCTCCACCTTGAGCGCAGCGCCCAGCGCTGCCATCTCCACCTGTGCGCTGTCGGGCTCCTGCATCGACCCGAGCGTAGCAAGCCGGTCAGCGCACGCTCCGCTTCCTGCTACAGCGACGACGGCTCGCGCAGGCCCGTGCGCACGAGCTCGAGCACCGAGTCGGCGAGCTGCTGCGGCGTGATCGGGCCGTCGGGGCGGTACCACTCGACGATCGAGTTGACCATGCCGAAGGTGAGCCGCTCGGCCACGCGCGGGTCGATGTCGGGCCGCAGCGTGCCCTCGGCTCGCGACTGCTCGAACATGGCGCGCAGCTTGCGGTCGATCTCGCGCCGACGCCGCAGCGCCTCGAGCTCGATCGGGGTGTTGCCGCGCAGCCGCAGCAGCAGCGTGACGAACGCCCGGTGCTCGCACAGCACGAGCACCGCGCCGCGGATGACGTGGCGGATGCGGTCGACGACCGGTCCGCTCGTCGCCTCCGGTGCGTCGAAGACGGCCTCGAGCGCGTCGAGCGCCTTGCCGAGGGCCACCTCGAGCATCTGCTCCTTCGAGGCGAAGTGGTGGTAGATCGCCGACTTCGACAGGCCGAGCCGCTCGGCGAGCACCCCGAGCGAGGTCGCGTCGTAGCCGCGCTCGTTGAACGCCTCGACGACGACCTCGAGCATCGAGTCGCGGTCGTAGCCGGGGCGGCCGCGGCGGGCGGGCTCGGTGGCGGTGGTCATCGGGACATCATCTCAGCGGCGCTCGACCGCTGGCGGGTCAGCGGAGGTCATACACACGCTTGTACTTGCCCTCCGAGCGCGGCAGCGAGCCCGTCGGCACGATCTCCACGTCGACGGTCGTGCCGATGCGCTCCTTCACGCGCAGCTTCAGGATCTCGGCGGCGGCCGTCGACACGACCGGCTTCACGCCCGGCGTGCTCTCGATCTTCACGACGAGCCCGTCCATCCGCCCGCGCTTGACGAGCTCGAGGATGAAGTGCGGCGTGAGGTGCTCGATCTCGAGCACGATCTCCTCGATCTGCGTCGGGAAGATGTTGACGCCGCGCACGATGAGCATGTCGTCGTTGCGGCCGGTGATCTTCTCGATGCGGCGCATCGTCGACTGCGCCGAGCCCGGCAGCAGCCGGGTGAGGTCGCGGGTGCGGTAGCGGATCACGGGGAACGCCTGCTTCGTGAGCGACGTGAAGACGAGCTCGCCCATCTCGCCGTCGGGCAGCTGCTCGCCGGTCTCGCCGTCGATCACCTCGGGCAGGAAGTGGTCCTCCCAGATGGTCGGGCCGTCCTTCGTCGACGCGAACTCGCTGCCGACGCCCGGCCCCATGACCTCCGACAGGCCGTAGATGTCGACCGCATCGAGGCCCATCCGCCGCTCGAGCTCGGCCCGCATCTCGTTCGTCCACGGCTCGGCGCCGCAGATCGCCACCTTGAGCGACGTCTCGCGCGGGTCGAGCCCGGCCTCCTCGAACGCATCCGCGATCGTCAGCAGGTACGAGGGCGTGCACATGATCGCGTCGGGCTCGAAGTCGCGGATGAGCTGCACCTGCCGCGCCGTCTGGCCGCCGGAGACGGGGATGACGGTCGCGCCGAGCCGCTCGATGCCGGCGTGGGCGCCCTGCCCGCCGGTGAAGAGGCCGTAGCCGTAGGCGTTGTGCACCTTCATGCCGGGCCGCACGCCGGCGGCGCGCAGCGAGCGCGCGACGACGTCGGCCCACACGTCGAGGTCGTCCTTCGTGTAGCCGACGACCGTGGGGCGGCCGGTGGTGCCGGAGGAGGCGTGGATGCGCGCCACTTGCTCCATCGGCACCGCGAACATGCCGAACGGGTACGAGGCGCGGAGGTCCTCCTTGGTCGTGAACGGCAGCCGCTGCAGGTCGTCGAGCGCGCGGATGTCGTCGGGGTGCACGCCCGCCTCGTCGAGCTTCCGCGTGTACGTCGGCACGTTCGCGTAGGCGTGGCGCACGGTCTGCTGCAGCCGCTCGAGCTGCAGCGCGCGCAGCTCGTCGAGCGTGACGCGCTCGCCGGCGTCGCGGAGGTCGGCGGATGCGGTGGGCTGGTCGAGCATCGTTGCTCCTGTCTCTGCGGTCATCGAGGAGGCCGGAAGGGCCGTGTCGAGATGGCGATCGGTCGTGGTCTCGACACGCCGCCTGCGGCGGCTGCTCGACCGACGGGGGGATGGGTCTGGTCAGGCGGGGCCGCCGGCGCCCTCGGGCGCGGCGGGGGCGGTGCGGTTGGTGGAGAAGGAGCGGCCGCGGAACTCCGCGACCGTCTCGCCGGTCTCGTCGACGATCGTGACGTCGTAGAGCCCGTTGCGGCCCGATCGCCAGCGCCGCTCGGCGGTGGCCGTGAGCGTCTGCCCGGCGTGGGTGGCCTTGGCGAAGGTGATGTCGGCGCCGGATGCGACGGTGACGGTGGCGTCCTCGTTGCACGCGTAGGCGAAGGCGGTGTCGGCGAGCGTGAAGACCAGGCCGCCGTGCGTGATCCCGAAGCCGTTCACCATGCGGTCGGTGACCGGCATCGTGAGCACGGCGCGGCCGCGCGCGAGCTCGGCGATCTCGATCCCGAACGCCTCCTTGGCGCGGTCGGTCTCGGCCATGACCGTGGCGAGCCACGTGTCGTCCCGGGTCGTCTGCAGTGCCATGCGCGCTCCGTTGCGTCCGCTCTCCGGGCCCCGTTGCAGGCCCGCATGCGGCCAGTCTATACTTACTGAACGTTCGGTCACTAATTCCGGACCGTGATGGAGACGGAGTCGACGATGACGCTCACCGCACCCGACGCATCCGCCCGCATCGACGCGGAGCAGGAGGCCGAGCTGCAGGCGCGCTTCGACGCGCTGATCGAGGCAGACCAGCGCATCGAGCCGCGCGACTGGATGCCCGACGCCTACCGGAAGACGCTCATCCGGCAGATCTCGCAGCACGCGCACTCCGAGATCATCGGCATGCAGCCCGAGGGCAACTGGATCTCGCGCGCGCCGAGCCTGAAGCGCAAGGCCATCCTCATGGCCAAGGTGCAGGACGAGGCCGGCCACGGGCTCTACCTCTACTCCGCCGCGCAGACGCTCGGCATCAGCCGCGACGAGATGACCGAGCAGCTCATCACCGCGCGCGCCCGCTACTCGTCGATCTTCAACTACCCGACGCCGACCTGGGCAGACATGGGCGCGATCGGCTGGCTCGTCGACGGCGCCGCGATCTGCAACCAGGTGCCGTTGTGCCGCGCCTCCTACGGCCCCTACGGCCGCGCGATGGTGCGCATCTGCAAGGAGGAGTCGTTCCACCAGCGGCAGGGCTTCGAGATCCTGCTCGAGCTGAGCCAGGGCACGCCCGAGCAGCACGCGATGGCGCAGGAGTCGGTCGACCGCTGGTACTGGCCGGCGCTCATGATGTTCGGCCCGCCCGACGACGAGTCGCCCAACTCGGCGCAGTCGATGGCGTGGAAGATCAAGCGCTTCTCGAACGACGAGCTGCGCCAGCGCTTCGTCGGCATGCTCGTGCCGCAGGCCGAGGTGCTCGGGCTCACGCTGCCCGACCCGAACCTGCGCTGGAACGAGGAGCGCCAGGCCTGGGACATGTCCGAGATCGACTGGACCGAGTTCAACGAGGTGCTCGCCGGCCGCGGCCCCGCCAACGCCCAGCGCATCCAGCACCGCCGCGACGCCCACGAGGAGGGCGCGTGGGTGCGCGAGGCCGCCGCGGCCTACGCCGAGAAGCAGGCCGCCCGCGACCGCGCGGCCGCCTGACCCCACCGAGATCACCGAGCTTCCCCGAACCGCGGGTCTCGACCCCGAGACCCCGCGCTCGAGGGAAGTTCGACGAAGAGACGAACGAACGAGGAGACGAGGATGTCGACACCCGGAGACGTCGCCGGCGAGGGCTGGCCGCTGTACGAGGTGTTCGTGCGCGCCAACCGCGGCCTGAGCCACGTGCACGTCGGCTCGCTGCACGCGCCCGACGACGACATGGCGCTGCGCAACGCGCGCGACCTCTACACCCGCCGCAACGAGGGCGTCTCGGTGTGGGTGGTGCGCTCGAGCGCCATCACGACGAGCGACCCCGACCAGAAGGGCGCCTTCTTCGAGAGCCCGGCAGGCAAGAACTACCGCCACGCCAAGTACTACGAGAAGAGCGCGGAGGTGCCGCACCTGTGAGCGACATCAAGCCCAGGGACGCCGCCGCCGTCGCGGCCGCCTACGAGGCCGAGGCCGCCGATGTGCACGGCGACGTCTCGGTCGACGAGCTCGCGCTCTCGGCCGAGCTGACGGGGGCGGATGCGTCGGCGACGGCGAGCGACGACGTCGCGGAGTACGCGCTGCGGCTCGGCGACGACGCGCTCATCCTCTCGCAGCGCCTCGGCTGGTGGATCTCGCGCGCCCCCGAGCTCGAGGAGGACATGGCGCTCGGCAACATCGCGCTCGACCTGCTCGGGCACGCCCGCAGCCTCCTGCACTACGCCGGCACCGCATCCGGCCGCTCCGAGGACGACCTCGCCTACTGGCGCGACGAGCACGAGTTCCGCTGCGCGTGGCTGTTCGAGCAGCCGAACGGCGACTTCGCGCACACGATCGCGCGCGGCCTGATCGCGTCGATCTGGATGCAGGAGCTCTACACGGCGCTGTCGCAGTCGACGGATGCGACGCTCGCGGCCATCGCGGCGAAGGCCGTGAAGGAGGTCGCCTACCACCGCGACCACGCCGTGCAGTGGACGCTGCGGCTCGCGGGCGGCACCGACGAGTCGCGCCGGCGCATGCTCGTCGCGCTCGCCGACCTGTGGCCGTACACCGACGAGCTCTTCCGCGACGACGCGCTGCACGACCGCCTCGAGGGCGTCGCGCCGCGGCCGTCGAGCCTGCGGGCAGGCTTCGACGAGGTGTGGGATGCGGTGCTCGCCGAGGCCGGGATCGTCGAGTCCGACTTCGTGCACCCGCGCATCGGGCAGTCGTCGGGCGGCGGCAGGCACGGGAACCACTCGACGCACCTCGGCCCGATGCTCGCCGAGATGCAGGTGCTGGCTCGCCGGCACCCGGGAGCGACGTGGTGACGATGGCTCCCTCCCCCGCCGCCGCGTCCCCCGCTCGTCGAGTCGGCCCGCAGGCATCCCCCGCTCGTCGAGTAGGCCCGCAGGGCCGTATCGAGACGCCGCGCGCCAGTGGTCTCGATACGCCGGTCTCCGACCGGCTACTCGACCAGCGGATGGAGCGCGCCCGACGCGTCGCCGCCGCCGTCGTCGACCCCGAGGTGCCCGTGCTGACGATCGAGGACCTCGGCGTGCTGCGCGACGTGCGGCTCGACGGCGAGACGGTGGTCGTCACGCTCACGCCGACCTACTCCGGCTGCCCGGCGATCGACCAGATGCGCGACGACGTGCTGCTCGCGCTCACGGCGGAGGGCTTCCGCCACGTGCGCGTCGACTTCACGCTCAGCCCCGCCTGGACGACCGACTGGATGAGCGACGCCGGCAAGGCGAAGCTCGAGGAGTACGGCATCGCACCGCCCACGCACCGCGCGGGCGAGCGCAGCGGCCCGATCCCGCTGTCGCTCGGCGTCAAGTGCCCGCGCTGCGGGTCGCTCCGCACGCGGGAAGTGTCGCGCTTCGGCTCGACCGCCTGCAAGAGCCACTTCGAGTGCCTCGCGTGCCTCGAGCCCTTCGACCACTTCAAGGTGCACTGAGATGGCCGCGATCAACCTCGGCAGCAGCACCTCGCGGCGCCGCGCCCGCTTCCACGAGCTCGAGGTCGCCGACGTGCGCCCGCTCACCGCCGACGCCGTCGAGGTCACCTTCGCGGTGCCGGGCGAGCTGCACGACGACTTCGGCTACGTCGCCGGCCAGCACCTGGCGCTCCGCGCCACGATCGACGGGCAGGAGGTGCGGCGCTCGTACTCCATCTGCCGCCCGCCGACCCCGGGATCCATCTCGGTCGCGATCAAGCGCGACCTCGGCGGCCGCTTCTCCACCTGGGCCAACAGCGAGCTGCAGCCGGGCGCCCGCATCGACGTCATGGTGCCGCAGGGCACCTTCACGTCGGCGCTCGAGCAGGTCGACGGCGCGCACGTCGTCGGCATCGCGGCCGGCAGCGGCATCACGCCGATGATGGCGCTCGCGCATGAGGTGCTCTCGCGCTCCGAGACCTCGACCTTCTCGCTCGTGTTCTCCAACCGCTCGACCCTCGACGTGATGTTCATCGAGGAGCTCGCCGACCTCAAGGACCGCTACCCGGCCCGGCTCGCCCTGCACCACGTGCTCTCGCGCGAGCAGCGGGCTGCGCCGCTCATGTCGGGCCGCATCGACGAGGAGCGTCTCGAGCGCATCCTGTCGGAGCTCATCCGCCCCGAGAGCGTCGACGAGTGGTTCCTGTGCGGCCCGTTCGAGCTCGTGCAGCTGTGCCGCGACGTGCTCGCGGCGAAGGGCGTCGACGAGGCCCACGTGCGCTTCGAGCTCTTCACGACGGGCAAGCCGGATGCGGCGGGCGGCGACCGCGGACGGCCCGTGCAGCTGGAGGCGGGCGAGGAGACCTGGACGCTCGACTTCACGCTCGACGGGCAGTCGTCGCAGGTGCAGAGCCCGGTCGCGGCGCGCGAGTCGATCCTCAACGCGGCACTGCGGGTGCGGCCCGACGTGCCGTTCGCGTGCGCCGGCGGCGTCTGCGGCACGTGCCGCGCGAAGGTCGTCTCCGGCAGCGTGCAGATGACCGAGAACTACGCCCTCGAGCCCGACGAGCTCGAGCGCGGCTACGTGCTCACGTGCCAGTCGCACCCCAAGGGCGACACGGCGAAGGTGGTCGTCGACTACGACGTGTGACGCGCCGGGCGCGCCCCGGCGCGCTCAGTCGAGCTGCAGGAACGCGCGCAGCTCGGCGACGCCCTCGGCGTCGTTGAGCGGCGCGCTCCAGTCGGCGAGCTGCTGCTCGTCGACGTCGGCGTCGAGCGGCATGAACACGTGCGCGGCGGTCGGCCAGCGGTCGAAGAAGCCCTCGGCCGCAGATGCCGCCATCGCGGCGGCGATCGCGCCCCACACCGCGTGCCGGAACTCCTGCATGCCCGGCACCGCGAACCCGGCGGTCCCCGTCGACCCGTCGGCGCTCGGCTTCGCCTGCACGAGCTCGGCCCGCAGGTGCTCGAGCGGATCGGGCTCGCCGCTGCCGGTGACGTCGAGATCCCACTCGCCGATGTGCCACTTCGAGTCGAGGGCGAACTCGGGCTCGTCGGCGACCATCGCGTCGAGGTTCTGCCGGGAGTTGGCGAACGCGACGACCGAGGTCGCGTCCGCGTCGGTCGAGATGCCGACGCCCGCGATCTCGCCGTCGGGCCGTGACCCGGCGGCGGCGAGCATGGCCGCCTCGAGCATCGGCTGGATCCGGTCGGCGAGCTCCGCCTGCCAGGCGGCGAGGTCTGCGGTCATGGCGTCACCCTACCGACGGCCGCCGAGCGCATCCCGGTCACGGGCGGCCGCCGAAGACGTCTCGCCCGGCGCCGCGGAGCGCGTCGATGACCGCCTCGCGGCCCGCGCCGTCGGCGGCCTGCAGGCGCTGCAGCACCTCGCGCACGTTCGCGATGTTGTGCTGCCCGGCCACGTTCGGCGCCCACGTGAGGTTGTGCGGCCCGGTGTACCAGTCGACGCCGTTGCGCTCCAGGATCTCCTTCGCCTGCGCGATGAGCGCCTGCTGGCGCGCACCCACGCCCTTCTTGAAGACGATGTGGTGGCCGTGCGGGGCCTCCATGTCGGGCGGGCGGGGACCGTGGAACGTGGTCGTCAGCTCGCCGAAGTCGGGCGCGGTGAGGTCGCCGGCCTCCACCGCGGCCTGCCGAGCGGCCGCGGTCGCGGCGTTCGCCGCCTCGGTGTCGGCGTCCGGCCAGGTCGACGGCGGCGCATCCGGATCCGGTGCGGCGTCGGGATCGCGGAGGCCCGGGGCGCTCGGGGTCGTGCGCTCGGGCGCGTCGTGGTCGGGCGCCCGGTCGGGCGTGCGCTGGGAGCGCGAGAGCTCGACGTCCTTCGCCTCGATCTGCTGGCGGATCTGCCGGGTCTTCGCGCGGAGCCTCGTCGACTTCTTCGCGACCGCGCGGGCCGCCTCCGGCACGAGCTCCTCGATGACGTCGAGGGCCTCCTTGATGACGATCTTGATGGTCGACATCCCGCATCACCCCGTGAAGATCTGGCAGGAGGACAGCTGCACGATGAAGTCGTCGGCGAGCCGCTCCTGGTCGGCGGCGTTCGACTCGAGGTCGCCGGCGGCCTGGTCGAGCGCGTCGAGGTCGGCCTGGAACTCGGAGACGTCGCCGATCGCGCCCTCGACGAGCTCGGCCTCGAGCATGGCGGTGATGCCGTCCATCATCGGCCCCTGCAGGGGCTCGATGATCAGCGGCAGCAGCTGCTGCGCGAGCTGGTCGACGGCGATGTTCGTGAGCACGTCGAGCGCCTTCTTGCGCAGCGCGATGATGGCTGCGCTCGCGGCGGCGGAGGCTCCGAGCGTGATGATCGCGCTCGCCGCCGCGGCGGCGATCTGCGCGGCGGTGATGACGAGCTCGGCGATGACCTTCACCTTGAGCGCGACGACGGCGTCGGCGCCCACCTCGATGCCGCCCGCGACCGGGTCGAGCGCGTCGACGAGCTGCTGGATGTTCGTCGCCCGGTCGGTGTCCCACGCGTTGGCGAACGACGTCGACGCCTGGCCGGTGAGCGCGGTCGCCACGCCGGTCTTGACGCGCGTCTCGGCCACCTCGACGGTGCCCTCGACGTCGTCCTTGAACTGGCGCATGATGCTCGCCGCGCGCCGCATCTCGTCCTCGTCGAGCGGCGGCCAGTCGTAGCCGAGCATGTCGAGCACCCAGACGAGCTCGCCCGGCAGGTTCATCGCCACGCTGCATCACCCCCCGGTCGACCGAACGGCTCCACGGTAGGCCGCGACGCGCCCCGTCGGCGATGGGGAGAACTGCCCGCCCGCGCCCGGCCATGCAGCCCGCGCTCGGCCATGATGGTCTCGACGCGCGACGACGCCGGCGCCCCGGCTCCGCGCCCGACGGAGGGAGCCCCATGATCGAGCTGCAGCTCGCCGATGGCATCGCCGAGATCGTGCTGAACGCGCCCGAGCGGCGCAACGCCGTCGACGCATCCGCCCTGCAGGCGATGTCGGATGCGCTGACCGAGGCCGAGCGGGCGGGTGTGCGCGCGCTCGTGCTGCGCGGGGAGGGCAAGGCGTTCTGCGCCGGCCGCGACATCTCGCAGGTCGATCCGCGCACCGACGACACGATCGGGTTCCTGCAGGACCGCGTGCAGCCGCTGCTGCAGCAGCTCGCCGCGTTCCCCGCGCCCACCTTCGCCGTCGCCCACGGCGCGTGCCTGGGCGTGGGGCTCGGGCTGCTCATCGCGACCGACGTGGTCTACGTCGCCGAGACCGCGAAGCTCGGCAGCCCGTTCGCCGCGCTCGGCGCCACGCTCGACTCCGGCGGCCACGCGCTCTTCTTCGAGCGGCTCGGCGCGCACCGCACGCTCGACCTCATCTACTCCGGCCGGCTGCTGACGGGCGCCGAGGCGGTCGCCGCTGGGCTCTTCTCGCAGGTCTTCCCCGACGACGAGGTGCTCGCCGCCACCCGTGCCGCGGCCGCGCATGCCGCGCAAGGGCCGACGCTCGCGTTCATCGCCTCGAAGGAGCTCATCCGGGGCCTCCGCGACGAGCGGCTGGGCCTGTGGCAGTCGATGGGCGGCGAGAGCGCCGCGCAGGCCGCGCTCGCCGAGACCGCCGACTACCGCGAGGGCTTCGCGGCGTTCCAGCAGAAGCGCACGCCCACGTTCACCGGCCGGGGCTGAGGCGCCGATGGCGACCGACGGCATCCGGCCCCTCGACCACCTGGCGGCGCTCGCCGACTGGCAGGCGCAGTTCCTCGGGACCCTGCGGCGCGCCGACCCCGCGACGCCGATCCCGTGGCTCGCGCCGTGGACGGTCGAGAAGCTCGTCGTGCACCTCGCCCGTGTGCACCACTGGGCGGCGGGTCAGGCGCGCCGCGTGCAGGAGGAGCCGCTCGGCCGCGGACCGTTCGACCTGCCCGAGCTCTACGCCGCGTGCGCGCTCGAGGTGCGCGAGGCGCTCGCCGAGCTCGACCCCGACGCGCGGGCGTGGGCGCTCGTCGACGACGGCGTGCCGCGCGACGAGCACACCGGCACCGTGCGGTTCTGGCACCGGCGGCAGGCGCTCGAGACGCTCGTGCACCTGTGGGATCTGCGCACGGCGATCGGCGAGCCGCTCGACGTCGACGCGGGCGCGTGGATCGACTGCCTCGACGAGCTCGTGACCGTCATGCACCCCCGGCAGCTGCGGCTCGGCCGGGTCGAGGCGCCGGCCGCGCGGCTGGTCTTCGCCCCGACCGAGACGGATGCGCGGCTCGCGCTCACGGGTTCGGCACCGGGTGCGCCGGAGATGGTGCTCGCCGGGCCCGCCCGCTCGCTCGCGCTGCTGGCGTGGGGCCGGGTGCCGCTCGCCGAGGCGGCCGACGCCGACGGCGGCATCGAGGTGCGCGGCGACCGCGCGCTCGCGGCGGCGGTGCTGCGGGCGGGCCTCGCTCCGTAGTCGCAGGATCCGCCCGCGCGCGGCGCGGCGCGCCGCGCCGCGGATGGGCGATGATGTCCCCCGTGAGCACCTCTGCAGTCCCCGTCGGCCAGCCGCTGCCGGGCGCGTCCTTCGGCCAGTCCGTCCGGCGCTTCTTCCAGGGCTTCCTCGTCTTCTCGGGACGCGCGAGCCGCAGCGAGTTCTGGTGGGCGATGCTGTTCACCTTCCTCGTCTCGCTCCTGTCGCAGGTGCCGTTCTGGATCGCATGGATCGGCTTCATGATGCAGGCGGTGTCGGTCGAGGCCGCGGGCGTCGGCGCCGACCAGGAGGCGCTGCTGGCGCCCCTCGGCGCGATGTTCGGATGGCTCGCGCTGCTCGTCGTGGTCTCGCTCGCGCTCGCGGTGCCCACCTACGCGGTGATGTGGCGGCGCGTGCAGGATGCCGGCTTCCACGGCGCGTTCGCCCTGCTGTCGCTCGTCGGCCTCGGCATCGTGCCGCTCGTGATGTGCTTCTTCCCGTCGAACCCGCTGGGCGCGCGCTTCGACCGCGGCGCGACGGCGCAGGCGTGGGACGCCGGCCAGCCGTCGCTCGCGCAGCCGTACGCGGCAAGCGGGTACGGGGCGCCTGCCGCCTACGGGCAGGGCGGCGGCTACGGGCAGGGCGCCGCGTCCGGCCAGTCGTCGCCGTACGACCCACCGCGGGCGGAGCAGCAGCCGTACAGCAGCCCGGCCTACGGCGGCCAGTCGTACGGCGGCCAGAGCTACGGCGGGCAGTCGTACGGCGCCGCGCCCTACGGCTCGACGCCCGACGCGTCGCCCGGCGACGCGGGGCCCGCTCACGGCCGCCACTCCGACGACCGCTAGCGACCGCCCGCGACCCTGACGTCGGCCGCCTCGCGCGGCCGGAACCGCCGCTCGAACGCCCGCTCCGTCGGCGCCCACACCTCGCGCCACAGCGCGTCGTGGTCGTTCCCAGCCTGCCGGTCGCGGCGCATCCCGCGCTCCACCGCCACCTCGAGCGGCACGTCGACCCAGACGGCCAGGTCGAGCAGCGGCAGCAGCCGCGGGTGCAGCAGCCCGACGGCGTCGACGAGCTGCACGGGAGCGGCGGGCGCGAGCCGCTCGGGCTGCCGGCCGCCCGTCGCCCAGTCGACCGGCCGGAACCGCGCGGGCTCCCCCGCCCGCAGCGCCGCGAGCACCGCTGCGAGCTCGTCGCGGTGCAGCGCCGCCCAGTCGTCGCTCGCCGTGCGGCTGCCGAGCGGGTCGAGGAAGTCGTCGCCGCGCACGCGCGCCGCCGGCAGCCGCTCCGCGAGGGCGCGCGCGAGCGTCGTCTTGCCGGCTCCGCCGTAGCCGGCGATGCCCACGACCACGACGGCGCGCTCCGCCATCAGGCTGCGGATGCGCGCGGCCAGGTCGCCGACCGTCGCCGGCTCGGTCACGGGCCCGCCAGCATCGCCGCGACCCGCGCCGCCGTGCCCCACGACAGCGTCATGCCGCTGCCGCCGTGGCCGTAGGCGGCGATCACCCGCAGCGCCCTGCCCGGCACCTCCTCGATGCGCAGCCGTGCGCGCCCGGGCCGCAGCCCCACCGCGCGCGACAGGATCCGCATGCCGGCCACCTCCGGCACCAGCGCGGCGCACCGCGCGAGGATGCCCGCCTCGATCGCCGGGTCGGGCTCGAGCGAGGTCGCGCCGGCCTCGTGCGTGCCGCCGAGCACGAGGCAGTCGCGGCGCGGCAGCACGTAGGTGAGCCCCGCCGGATCCTCGTCGTCGATCACGAACGTCGTGACGCCCGGGTTCTCGACCCGCACGACCTGGCCGCGGATGGGCACCACCGTCGCGTCGTCACCGAGCAGCGCGCCCCCGCGCGCCCCGGCGGCCACGACCGCGACGTCGAAGGCGCCCGCGAGCGCATCCGGATCCTCCACCCGCCGGTGCGCGAAGCGCACGCCCAGCGCCTGGCACTCCGCCTGCAGCCACGGCAGGTACTGCGACATGGTCGCGAGCGGGGCGCTCGTGCGCATGCCCGTGGTGCCGACGGGGAGGTCGGCGGCGTCGGCCGGGACGGCGGGCAGCAGCGCCGTCCACGAGCGGTCGGGCGCCGCTGCGCGCTCGACGACGATCCCCTCGCGCAGGTCGACGCCCGCCTCGGGGCGCTCGGCGATCGCGACGAAGCGGCGCAGCGAGACCGCGAGCATCGCGTCGACCTCGGCCGAGCGCTCGGCCGCGTAGGGGAACCACACGGCGCCCGCGACGGCCGACGTCGTCTCGAGCGGCGCGAGGTCGGCGAGCACCGTCACGTCACAGCCCGCCGCCGCGAGCTCGTGCGCGATCGAGAGGCCGATGACGCCCGCCCCGATGACCGCGATCCGCTCGCCCATCCGCGCTCCCCCGTTCCCGGACCGGCTCCGTGCTCGTCCGACCGGATCATCCTGCCCGACCGGCGCGGAGCCGGTCGACGGACGGCGGATGCGCCGCGTCAGTGGAGCGGGACCGCCTCGAGCGGGTCGCCGCGGTCGATGTAGAGGGCCGCGCCGGGTACGGTCGCCGCCGCGAGCTGCGCCATCGCCGCCGCCTCGAGCTCGGGGTGGCGCCCGTCGAGCGCGCCCACGCGGATCGCGACGACGAGGTCGAACGGCTGCTCGCGGCCCTTCAGCCGGAACTGCTCGGCGGTCGAGACGCGGAAGTCGAGGCTGCCGTGGGAGGAGACGCGCTCCGCGGCCTGGATGGCCGTCGGCGAGCGGTCGACGCCGAGCACGTAGCCGTCGGGACCGACCCGCTCGGCCATCGCCCGCGCGAGCGCGCCGGGGCCGCAGCCCACCTCGAGCACGCGCATCCCGGGGCGCAGGGGCAGCGCCTCCAGCACCGCGGCGAGCCGCGGGGAGAGCTCGGCCATGTCGCCTCCTCGTCAGGAGAGCATGACGGCGCGGTGCGGCCCGGGGCAAGAGGTCCGTTCGGGTCTCGTGCCCCGGGCTCGCCGCCGGGCGGGCGTCGGGTGGTCTCGAGACGCCGCCTCCGGCGGCTCCTCGACCAGCGGAGGGGGCGGGCGTCGGGTGGTCTCGAGACGCCGCCTGCGGCGGCTCCTCGACCAGCGGAGGGGGCGGGTGGTCTCGAGACGCCGCCTGCGGCGGCTCCTCGACCAGCGGAGGGGGCGGCTCCTCGACCAGCGCGGGTAGGGGCGGCGGGGGCTACATCGCGGGCGTCGGGTGCTCGGCCGGCGCGGTGGTCACCGCGATGCCGTCGCCCTCGACATCCACCCGCACGACGCCCGACTCGAGCCCGCCGACGATGAGGTCGGCGACCCGGTCCTCGACCTCGCGCTGGATGAGCCTGCGCAGCGGCCGTGCTCCGTACTCCGGCTCGTAGCCGTGCTCGGCGAGCCACGCGAGCGCCGCATCCGTCACCTCGAGCTCGACGTCCTGCGCCCGCAGGCGGTCGCCGACGCGGTCGAGCAGCAGCGTCACGATCTGCCGCAGCTGCGCCGGCTCGAGCTTGTGGAACAGCACGATCTCGTCGATGCGGTTGATGAGCTCGGGCCGCATCTGCTCGCGCAGCCTGCCCATCACCTTCGCCCGCAGCTCGTCGGGCGAGCCGCTGCCGTCGCCGGCCTGGAACCCGATGGGGCCCGACTTCGACGCGAGGAACTCGCCGCCGAGGTTCGAGGTCATGATCACGACCGTGTTGCGGAAGTCGACGGTGCGGCCTTGGCCGTCGGTGAGCCGGCCGTCCTCGAGCACCTGCAGCAGCAGGTTGAAGACATCCGGGTGCGCCTTCTCGATCTCGTCGAGCAGCACCACGGAGTACGGCTGCCGCCGCACTCGCTCGGTGAGCTGGCCCGCCTCGTCGTAGCCGACGTACCCGGGAGGCGCGCCGATGAGGCGGGCGACCGTGTGGCGCTCGCCGAACTCCGACATGTCGAAGCGCACGAGCGCGTGCTCCGAGCCGAACAGGCTCGACGCGAGCGCCTTGGCCAGCTCGGTCTTGCCGACGCCGGTGGGGCCCAGGAACAGGAACGAGCCGATCGGGCGGCCGGTGTCGCCGAGCCCCGACCGCGAGCGCCGCACGGCCTTCGCCACCGCGCCCACCGCATCCTCCTGTCCGATGACGCGCTCGTGCAGCTCCTCCTCGAGGCGGCCCAGCCGCTGCCGATCGCCCTCGGTGAGCCGCGAGGCCGGGATGCCGGTCGCGCGCGAGACGACGCCCGCGATCTCCTCCTCGTCGACGATGCCGTCCTCGCCGGAGCCCGACTCGATCGACGCCTGGATGGCGGCGATGCGGTCGCGGATGCGGGTCGCCTCCTCGAACTCCTCGGCCTCGACCGCCTGCCGCTTCTGCTCCTCGAGGTGCTCGCGCTCCTTCGTCAGCGCATCCACGTCGACCTTCGCGCCCAGGCTCAGCCGCAGCCGGGCGCCTGCCTGGTCGATGAGGTCGATGGCCTTGTCGGGCAGGAACCGGTCGCTGATGTAGCGGTGGGAGAGCTCGACCGCGGCGCGGATCGCCTCGGGCGTGTAGGTGACGCGGTGGTGCTCGGCGTAGGCGCTCTGCAGCCCCTCGAGGATGCGCACGGCGTCCTCGACGCTCGGCTCGGCCACCAGCACGGGCTGGAAGCGGCGCGTGAGCGCGGCGTCCTTCTCGATGCGGCGGAACTCCGCGAGCGTCGTCGCGCCGATCATGTGCAGATCGCCGCGGGCCAGGCGCGGCTTCAGGATGTTCGCCGCATCCATGCCGCCCTCGCCGCCGCCCCCGGCGCCGAGGATCGTGTGCAGCTCGTCGATGAAGACGATCAGCTCGTCGCGGTGCTCGGTGATCTCGTCCATCGCCTTCGTGATGCGCTCCTCGAAGTCGCCGCGGTAGCGCGTGCCGGCGACCATCGCGGTGAGGTCGAGCGCGACGACCCGCTTGCCCTTCAGCGACTTCGGCACGCCGCCCTCGACGATCGCGCGGGCGAGCCCCTCGACGATGGCGGTCTTGCCGACGCCGGCCTCGCCGATGAGCACGGGGTTGTTCTTCGTGCGGCGCGACAGGATCTCGATCGTCTGCTCGATCTCCTCGGTGCGGCCGATCACCGGGTCGAGCTCGCCGTCGCGCGCGCGGGCGGTGAGGTCGATGCCGAACTCGTCGAGGGTCGGCGTCGTCGAGTCGGGGTCGACGTGCTTCGCGGGGGTGCGCGCCTGCTGCGCCTCGATGGCCGCGCGCTGCGCCTCGGCGGCGCCGCGCTGCAGCGCCTCGGGCGTGATGCCCGCCTCGTGCAGGAGGGAGCCGACGGCGCTGTCGCCTGCGAGCAGGAACGCGAAGAAGAGGTGCTCAGGGTCGATGTAGCTCGAGCCGTTGGCGCGGGCGATCTGGTACGCGTCGCGCAGGGCGCGTTGGGCCGAGGGCGTCAGCGACGGCGGCCCCTGCGTCTCGCGCTCGCCGTCGGCCGGCATGCGGTCCTCGATCGTGCCGCGCAGCGCCTCCTCATCGGCCCCGGCGGCGCGCACGGCGGCCGACACCTGCGGCAGCTCGAGCAGCGCGCGCAGCAGGTGCAGCGCGTCGACCTCGGCGTGCCGGTGGGCGCGCGCGTACTCGACGGCGCTCGCCATGACCGAGCTCGTGCGCCGCGAGACGAGGCGCGAGAGGTCGATCGATCGCTGCGCGGGCGCGCGCTGTCCCTGCAGGATCCGGGCGATGAAGTCGTCGAACGATCCGTCGCCGCCGATCCCGAAGGACGGTCCGTAGATGGCTGCCATGTGCATCCCCCTCGAAGGTCTTCCGTCGAACTTGAGTCTGCTCGACTCAAGTTGGAACATCCTGGGAGGCGACGCGCATTCCCGACCCGCGCATCCGCCTCAGCTGATGGCCTGCCGCACGAGCGCGGCGATGCGCTCGCGCACCTCCGGGGTGTCGGAGACGAGGGCGTACGACGTCGGCCACATGGCGCCCTCGTCGAGGTTGGCGTTCGTCTGGAACCCGAGCGTCGAGTAGCGCTCGTCGAACTTCGACGCCTGCTGGAAGAAGACGAGCACCTTGCCGTCGCGCGCATAGGAGGGGAACCCGTACCAGGTCTTCGGGTCGAGGTCGGGCGCGACCTCCGACACCACCTCGTGCACCATCTGTGCGAGGCCCTTGTCGGGCTCGGGCAGGCCCTCGATCACGTCGAGCACGTCCTGCCGATCCTTCTCCTTCTTGCCGGCGCCCTTGCGCGACGACTGGGCGCGCAGCTCGGCCGCGCGCTGCTTCACCGCCTCGCGCTCGACGTCCGACAGCGTGTCGTCCTGCTGCTGCTTCGCCACGACTTCCTCCGCATGCTCGGTGCGGCGCCCCACCGGCGCCGCCTCCATCATGGACCTCGGATGCGCGCGGCGGCAGGGCCCGTCCGCGCGGCTGTGGAGGGTGATGAGAGGCCTCTCACCGACCCCTCCTCCTCGCCTCACCGGCACCGGCGACAGTGGTCATCACCAGGCAGCACCCCGGATCACCAGGAGGAACAGCATGAACACCAAGTGGATCGCCCTCGGCACCGTCGGAGCGCTCGGGCTCGGCGCCATCGCCGCGAGCGCGGCGGGCGTCGCGAACGCCGTCGAGCTGCGCGACGCGCAGGGCCGCGTCGTCGACAGCGCGCAGGTGCGCGGCGACATCCTCGACCGCGAGTCGCTCAGCATGAAGGTCACGGGCGACCACGCCTCCGTGGTCTCGGCGACCTCGACCCCGTCGGCGACCGACGCCCCGTCGGCCACGCAGTCGGCGCCCTCGCCCACGTCGACGACGTCGGCACCCACGGCCGCCTCGCCGGCCTCGGTGGTGTCGCCCGCCTCGGTGCCGAGCCCCGCCTCGGCCCCGTCGCCCGCACCGGCACCGGCACCCGCGCCCGCTCCCGCGCCGGCGCCCGCCCCCGAGTCGGCCCCGACGCCGTACTCGGCGCCGAGCCCGGTCTCGGCCCAGTCGCCGATCTCGGCCCAGTCGCCCGTGTCGGTCCCCTCGGCCGGCAGCGCGGAGTCGCCCGAGTCGAACGACTGACGAGCGCAGCACCGCTCCACAGCAGGCAGCGCCCCGCCGACCCCGGCGGGGCGCTGCCGTGCGCCGGGCCGGCCCCGCGCGGATGGAATGCCGGCGCATCCGGCCCGGTTCTCCCCGACGTGCGCAAGCAGCTCGGATTCCTCTCCTTCGGCCACTACCGCGACATCCCCGGCTCGAGGGTGCCGACCGCGGGCGACTCGCTGCGGATGCACGTCGACCTCGCCGTCGCCGCCGAGGAGGCGGGCCTCGACGGCGCCTGGGTGCGCGTGCACCACTTCGACCAGTCGCTCGCGAGCCCCTACCCGCTGCTCGCCGCCATGGGCGCGCGCACGAGCAGGCTCGAGCTCGGCACCGGCGTGATCGACCTGCGGTACGAGCAGCCGCTCGCGATGGCCGAGCTCGCGAGCGCCGCCGACCTCCTCGCGGGCGAGCGGCTGCAGCTCGGCATCTCGCGCGGCTCGCCAGAGCGTGCCGTCGACGGGCAGGAGCGCTTCGGTCTGCCGCTGCCCGAGGGCGCGTCGTGGTCGGATGTCGCGCGCGAGCGCGCCGCCCACCTGCGCCGGGCGCTCCGCGGCGAGCCGATGGCGCGCTCCGCCCGAGCCGTCGAGACCGGTGGCGGCCCCGACCTGCCGATCGAGCCGCGCTCCCCCGGCCTCGCCGACCGCCTCTGGTGGGGCGCCGGCAACCACGCCTCGGGGCTCTGGGCCGCCGAGCACGGCTACCACCTGCTCTCGTCGACGCTGCTGCTGCAGGACGACGGCCGGCCGTTCCACGTGCAGCAGGCCGACCAGGTGCGCGCCTACCGCGAGGCGCACGCGCGGGCCGGCCACCGCATCCGCCCCCGCACTGCCGTCACGCGCAGCGCGTTCCCGATCGCGACCGACGACGACCGCCGCTACTTCGGCCTCGCCGACGAGCGGCGCGACGGGGTCGGCCGGCTCGACGGCAGCGCGGCGCGCAGCGGCCCCACCTACGCCGGCGACCCCGAGCACGTCGCGGCGCGTCTGCTCGCCGACGAGGCGGTGCAGGAGGCCGGCACCGTGCTCTTCGCGCTGCCGAGCCAGCTCGGCTACGCCACGAACGCCCGCCTGCTCGCGTCCCTCGCCGCCGTGGGGCGCGAGCTCGGGTGGCTCGAGGGCTGAGCGCCCGCGGCTAGGCGATCCACACCGCCTCCGCACGACGGAGCCCG
Organism: Agrococcus sp. GW821-FHT14H11; assembly: GCF_058803545.1. Lineage (NCBI taxonomy): Bacteria > Bacillati > Actinomycetota > Actinomycetes > Micrococcales > Microbacteriaceae > Agrococcus > Agrococcus sp. GW821-FHT14H11. Next base: position 50,834 of record NZ_JBXAPA010000002.1, on the reverse strand, counting down.
GCACGACCTGCGTGCCGGGCTCCGTCGTGCGTGCGCGAGGGTCAGCGCGGGTGCACGCCCTCGGCGATCTCCTCGAGGACCTTCGCGTTGAACGCGGGCAGGTCGTCGGGCGTGCGGCTCGAGACGAGGCCCTTGTCGGTCGCGACCTCCTGGTCGACCCACTGGGCGCCGGCGTTCCGCAGGTCGGTCCGCAGGCTCGGGTAGCTCGTGATCGTGCGGCCCTCGACGCCGCCCGCCTCGATGAGGATCCACGCGCCGTGGCAGATGACGCCGATCGGCTTGCCCGACTCGACGAAGCCGCGCACGAGCGCGACCGCGTCCTCGTCCATCCGCAGGTGGTCGGCGTTCACGACGCCGCCGGGGAGCACGAGGGCGTCGTAGTCGGATGCGTCGGCGCCCGACACGGGCCCGTCGACCGCCTGCGTGTGGCCCTTCTTGCCCTCGACCTGGCCGTCCTTCGGGGCGAGGAGCGTCGGCTGCCCGCCGGCGCCCTGCACGGCCTCCCAGGGGCTCGTGAGCTCGGAGTCCTCGTAGCCGTCCGTCAGGACGAACGCGACCTTCTTGCCGGTGATGTCGGCCATGGTGCTGCCTCCTTGTCGCTGTCTGGTTGGGGTACGGCGGCGACGGTACCCGCCGCGCCTGGATGCGAGCGGAGCGAGCGCTTCAGGCTCGCGGCAGCTGCTTCGCGAGCAGGCGCTCCTCGCCCGCCGCCTCCCAGACCTCCCATGCGGCGTGCAGGGCGATGGCGACGATGACGACGCCGAGCACGACGTCGGGCCAGCCCGAGCGCGTGAGCCATGTGACGAGGCCCATCGCGATGATGGCCACGTTCACGAGCACGTCGTTGCGCGCCGAGAGGAAGGCCGCGCGGCCGATCGACCCCGCACTCGTGCGGTGGCGCGACAGCAGCAGCGCGCTCACGAGGTTGACCACGGCCGCGCCGCCCGCGGTCACGACGAGCGCGAGCACGCCCGGGGGCGCGGGCTCGAGCGCCTTCTGCACGACCTGCCAGGCGGCCACCGCCGCGGGGATGAGGATGAGCAGGGCCATCGCCCGCCCCGCGAGGGCGCGGGTGGCGAGCGGGAGCGCCGCGGCGAGCACGATCAGCACGTTGATCGCCGCGTCCTCGAGGAAGTCGACCGCGTCGGCCATGAGCGAGGCCGAGCCGATCGCTGCGGCGACCGAGAACTCCACGAAGAAGTAGGCGAGGTTGAGCCCCGCCACGACGAGCGCCGCGCGCTGCAGCCGCCGGATGCGCGGATCGCCGGGCGCGGGCGCCCGCCGGCCCGCCGGGGTCCCCTCCATGCGGGCAGGCTACCCCCGCTCCGATGTGGGTGGCCGGACGTAGCGTCGAGGGTGCGACAGAGCATCCGGAGGCGCCCGTGCAGCACGCGAACCACACCGCTGTAAGTCTCCGTCGGCGTGTCGCGGAGACGACTTCGGCAGTCGTGCACAGCTGTCAGCAGCCGCTCTCCACAGCCTTTTCCGCGTCGTTCCGCGCCGGGAATCACAGCCTGGGGATTCTTGTTGATAGAGGTGTGGAGAAACACACCATCTTGTGTCGTTGCTCCCCGCCAGACCCCACATATAGTGGGAGCCCGGCCCCGGCCGACCGCTTCCCAGCACCAGAGCATCCACACGAGGAGAGCCGCTCATGACCGTCACCGTCTACTCCAAGCCGGCCTGCGTCCAGTGCACGATGACCACCCGCGCGCTCGACGCGCAGGGCATCGAGTACCAGATCTTCGACGTCACCGCCGACGACAAGGCGCTGCAGACCGTCAAGGACCTCGGCTACATGCAGGCCCCCGTCGTCATCGCCGACGAGGAGCACTGGTCGGGCTTCCAGCCCGACCGCATCAAGGCGATCCTCGCGGCCTGAGCCGCACCGCCGTGATCGGGGCAGCCGTGGGCGACGTCGTCTACTTCTCGAGCGTGTCGGGGAACACCGCCCGCTTCGTGGAGAAGCTCGGACGACCGGCCTCGCGCATCCCCCTCCACGCCTCCGAGCCGCCGCTGCGGCAGCGCGAGCCGTACGTGCTCATCGTGCCCACGTACGGCGGCGGCGACGGCAAGGGCGCCGTCCCCAAGCAGGTGATCAAGTTCCTCAACGACGAGGAGAACCGCAAGCACCTGCGCGGCGTGATCAGCGCCGGCAACACCAACTTCGGATCCGGCTACGGGCTCGCGGGCGACATCATCGCCCAGAAGTGCAACGTGCCGCACCTCTACCGCTTCGAACTCTTCGGAACCCCCGACGACGTGCGCGTCGTCAACGACGGATTGGATGCACTATGGCGACAGTGACGCCCGAGATGACGACGGGCAAGACGTCGGCGATGGACTACCACTCGCTCAACGCGATGCTCAACCTCTACGGACCGGACGGCAAGATCCAGTTCGAGAAGGACCGCGAGGCTGCGAACCAGTACTTCCTGCAGCACGTCAACCAGAACACGGTCTTCTTCCACTCGCTCAAGGAGAAGCTCGACTACCTCGTCGAGAACGAGTACTACGAGGCCGAGGTGCTCGACCGGTACTCCTTCGAGTTCATCAAGTCGCTCATGAAGCGCGCCTACGGCTACAAGTTCCGCTTCCCGACGTTCCTCGGCGCCTTCAAGTACTACACGTCGTACACGCTCAAGACGTTCGACGGGAAGCGCTACCTCGAGCGCTACGAGGACCGCGTCGTCAACGTCGCGCTCGCGCTCGCCGAGGGCGACGAGCGGCTCGCCGAGGCGTTCGTCGACGAGATGGTCAACGGCCGCTTCCAGCCGGCCACCCCCACGTTCCTCAACGCCGGCAAGAAGCAGCGCGGCGAGCTCGTCTCCTGCTTCCTCCTGCGCATCGAGGACAACATGGAGTCGATCGGCCGCTCGATCAACTCGGCGCTGCAGCTCTCGAAGCGCGGCGGCGGCGTGGCGTTCAACCTCACGAACATCCGTGAGTACGGCGCCCCGATCAAGCAGATCCAGAACCAGTCGTCCGGCGTCATCCCCGTGATGAAGCTGTTCGAAGACAGCTTCTCGTACGCGAACCAGCTGGGTGCCCGTCAGGGCGCGGGCGCGGTGTACCTGCAGGCGCACCACCCCGACATCATGCGGTTCCTCGACACGAAGCGCGAGAACGCCGACGAGAAGATCCGCATCAAGACCCTCTCGCTGGGCGTCGTCGTGCCCGACATCACGTTCGAGCTGGCGAAGAAGGGCGAGGACATGTACCTCTTCTCGCCCTACGACGTCGAGCGCGTCTACGGCGTGCCCTTCAGCGACATCTCCGTGACCGAGAAGTACCACGAGATGGTCGACGACTCGCGCATCACGAAGACGAAGATCAACGCCCGCGAGTTCTTCCAGACGCTCGCCGAGATCCAGTTCGAGTCGGGCTACCCGTACATCATGTTCGAGGACACGGTGAACCGGGCCAACCCGATCGACGGCCGCATCAACATGTCCAACCTCTGCAGCGAGATCCTGCAGGTCAACACCCCGTCGACCTACGACGACGATCTCGACTACGAGTCCGTCGGCAAGGACATCTCCTGCAACCTCGGCTCGATGAACATCGCGCTGTCGATGGACTCGCCCGACTTCGGCAAGACGGTCGAGACGGCCATCCGCGCCCTGACGGCGGTCTCCGACCAGTCGCACATCGGCTCGGTGCCCTCGATCGCGCGCGGCAACGACATGAGCCACGCGATCGGCCTCGGCCAGATGAACCTGCACGGCTACCTCGGCCGGGAGCGCATCCACTACGGCTCCGAGGAGGGCCTCGACTTCACGAACATCTACTTCTACACGGTGCTGTTCCACGCGCTGCGCGCGTCGAACCTCATCGCGCGGGAGAAGGGCGAGACGTTCGACGGCTTCGAGCGCTCCAAGTACGCGTCGGGCGAGTTCTTCGACAAGTACACCGAGCAGGAGTGGAAGCCGGCCACGGCCCGCGTGCAGGAGCTCTTCGACGCGTCGGAGATCCGCATCCCCACGCAGGACGACTGGCGCGAGCTCAAGGCGCTCGTGCAGGAGCACGGCATCTACAACCAGAACCTGCAGGCGGTGCCGCCGACCGGCTCGATCTCGTACATCAACAACTCGACGTCGTCGATCCACCCGATCGCGTCGAAGATCGAGATCCGCAAGGAGGGCAAGCTCGGCCGCGTCTACTACCCGGCGCCGTTCATGACGAACGACAACCTGGAGTACTTCCAGGACGCGTACGAGATCGGCCCGGAGAAGATCATCGACACCTACGCCGCGGCCACGCAGCACGTCGACCAGGGCCTGTCGCTGACGCTCTTCTTCAAGGACACGGCCACGACGCGCGACATCAACAAGGCGCAGATCTACGCCTGGCGCAAGGGCATCAAGACGATCTACTACGTGCGTCTGCGCCAGCTGGCGCTCGAGGGCACCGAAGTGGACGGCTGCGTCAGCTGCATGCTGTGACGCGCGGCGACGAGACGGACAAGGAACAGGACATGGACACCCAGGACACCCAGGCGGGCTCGGCCTTCGACGAGATCGCCGAGTCGCCCGTCGACGCCGAGCAGGCGCGCGAGGCCATCGAGGCCGAGCGCGACGAGGTCGAGGCGGCGCTCGGCGCCGGCAAGCCGCAGACCGAGGCCCAGCAGCGCCAGCACCGCCACAACCACCTGGTGCAGGCGATCAACTGGAACCGCATCGAGGACGACAAGGACCTCGAGGTCTGGAACCGGCTCGTCAACAACTTCTGGCTGCCCGAGAAGGTGCCGCTGTCGAACGACGTGCAGTCGTGGGGCACGCTGACGCCCGAGGAGAAGACGCTCACCATGCGCGTCTTCACCGGCCTGACGCTGCTCGACACCATCCAGGGCACGGTCGGCGCCGTCTCGCTCATCCCCGACGCGATCACGCCGCACGAGGAGGCCGTCTACACGAACATCGCGTTCATGGAGTCGGTGCACGCGAAGTCGTACTCGTCGATCTTCTCGACCCTGTCGTCGACGAAGGAGATCGACGAGGCCTTCCGCTGGTCGACGGAGAACCCGTACCTGCAGCGCAAGGCCGAGATCATCATCGACTACTACGAGGGCGACGACCCGCTGAAGCGCAAGATCGCCTCGACGCTGCTCGAGTCGTTCCTGTTCTACTCGGGCTTCTACCTGCCGATGCACTGGTCGAGCCGCGCGAAGCTCACGAACACCGCCGACCTCATCCGCCTCATCATCCGCGACGAGGCCGTGCACGGGTACTACATCGGCTACAAGTTCCAGAAGGGCTTCGAGCAGCTGACGCCCGAGCGCCAGGCCGAGATCAAGGACTACACGTACTCGCTGCTCTACGAGCTCTACGAGAACGAGTCGAAGTACACGGCCGACCTCTACGACTCGGTGGGCCTGACCGAGGACGTCAAGAAGTTCCTCCACTACAACGCGAACAAGGCGCTCATGAACCTCGGGTTCGAGCCGCTGTTCCCGTCGACCGTCACCGACGTCAGCCCGGCGATCCTGTCGGCCCTGTCGCCCAACGCCGACGAGAACCACGACTTCTTCTCGGGCTCGGGCTCCTCGTACGTGATCGGCAAGGCCGAGGCCACGGCCGACGAGGACTGGGACTTCTGAGAGCACGACGGATGCGTCCACACCGTCAGGCTGTCGCCGCCCGTCCCGAGGGCGGTCGGCGGTAGCCTGGCGGCACCACGCGAGAAGGCACACCATGAGCATCCCTGGCACGAACCTCGACTCCCGGTCTCCCGAGCAGGTCGCGCATGAGCTGTCGATGGGCGAGGTCTCCGACGTGCTGACCAATCTCGACTTCGCGATCGGCCGCGCGAAGAAGGCGCTCACCAAGCTGCGCAGGTCGGGCGTGCAGACCAACGTGATCGAGCCGCTCGAAGACGCCCTCGCCGAGATGCAGGCGACCCGCAAGCGCCTCGTGCAGGGCACGTACTACGCCGGCACCGACACCAGGCTGCTGTAGTGGCGTCAAAGTCCGGCCTCGAGATCCAGCGGGATCTCGAGCGGTTCGTCTCGAAGTGGCGCTCCTACTCGGGCAGCGAGCGAGCGGAAGCCCAGACCTTCCTGAACGAGCTCTACGCGGCCTACTGCACCGACCGCACTGCGGCGGGCGCGAAGTTCGAGGACTTCCGCACCTCGGCCGGCTTCATGGACCTCCACCAGCCGGGCGTGCTCATCGTCGAGATGAAGAAGCCCGGCCGCGCGCTCGAGGAGGCGGCCGAGCAGCGCCGCCGCTACTGGCAGGAGTCGAGCGATCCCGAGAGCGACGTCCCGGCGGCTCGCTGGGTCATCGCCTGCAACTTCCACGAGTTCGAGATCTGGGAGCCCGGTCGCTTCCCCAACCAGCCGCGGGTGCGCTTCACGCTCGAAGAGCTGCCCGACCACTACGACGCCCTGCTCTTCCTGCAGTCCGAGTCGATCGAGCCTGTCTTCTCCGAGCATCGCCGCGAGCTGACGGCGGACGCCGCGAAGCACATCGCCGACGTCTACGTGTCGATGGCGGAGCGGAACGCAGCACCGGTCGATGAGATGCAACGCTTCACGATGCAGTTGGTGTGGACGCTCTTCGCCGAGGACCTTGGCATGCTCGCGGGCTACCCGCTGCAGCAGACCGTCGAGCGGCTGCTGCGCGAGGATGACCCCGACTCCTCGCGTGACCTCGGCCACCTGTTCAAGCTGCTCAACCAAAAGGGTGACCAGAACCGCCGCGGCATCTACGCCGGCACACGGTACGTCAACGGCGAGCTCTTCGCGCAGTCGGATGCGGTCTACATGACGCGCGACGAGCTCGAGCACCTCAAGCGCGCGTCGGAGTTCGACTGGCGCCAGGTCAACCCGACGATCTTCGGCTCGCTGCTCGAGGGCGTGCTCGGCGACGAGCGCCGCTCTGAGCTCGGCGCGCACTACACACACGAGGCCGACATCATGAAGATCGTCACGCCGACGATCGTGCGGCCGTGGCGCGAGCGCATCGAGGCGACCACCACCTCGGCGGAGGCGCGGGCGCTGCTCGACGAGCTGTGTTCGTTCCGCGTGCTCGACCCGGCGTGCGGCTGCGGCAACTTCCTCTACGTGGCGTACCGCGAGCTGCGCGGTCTCGAAGCGGAGCTCAAGGCGCGCGTGGTTGACCTGGCCGGGCGAGACGGCCTGCCGAAGCCGAAGGACCTGCCCTACTACCCGCTCGCCAACATGCAAGGCATCGACATCGAGCGCGTCGCGGTGCGGATCGCGCAGGTCACGCTGTGGATGGGCCACCGCCAGATGATCGACCGCTACGGCGGGGCCGAGCCCGTGCTGCCCCTGCAGGACCTCTCAGCGATCCGAGCGGCCGACGCGCTACAGGTGGAGTGGCCCGAGACCGACGCGATCATCGGCAACCCGCCCTTCCTCGGCTCACAGCACCTGTGCGGCACACTCGGCGACGACTACGTCGAATGGCTCAGCAAGCGCTTCAGGGTCGGGATCAAGGATCTCTGCGTCTACTGGTTCCGCAAGGCCATCGACCACATGAAGCCCGGCCAGCGAGCCGGGCTCGTCGGCACGAACTCCATCTCGCAGAACCGGGCACGATCCGCCTCGCTCGACTACGTCGTCGCGCAGGGCGGCGTCATCACGGATGCGGTGTCGAGCCAGAAGTGGCCTGGTGAGGCAAAGGTGCACGTCAGCATCGCAAATTGGGTGAAGAAGCCCACGAGCAGCCCTGAGACGTTCAAGCTAGATCACCGGGGCGCAGCACGTGGCGCCGAAGGCGCCGCCGCAGCCGCGCGACCTGCTGCACGTGTACGGGCCCGACCGCGACAGCACGCGCGAGCGCCGCTACTACCGGTTCGCCTGGACCGACACGACGGCCGGCGGCGGCATCATCGTCGCCAAGGAGCCGCAGATCATCGGGCGCGGGCTGCTGCAGGCGAGCGCCTACGCGTATTCGGGCCAGGCGGCGTTCGCCGTCACCGGCGCCGGCATGCTCTTCACGCCCGAGCACGGGGCAGCACGGGTGTCGGTGCGGCCGTACCTGCCGTGGCGCACGACTGCCTCGTTCACCCACTCGACGTGGGACGAGGATCCCGAGGCGACGCGCGCATCCGTCACCTGCCTGCTCGGCATCGTCGTCGACAGCTGGCGGGCGGGCGCGACGACCGTGCAGCAGGAGCGCGACCACTGGATCACCGCCTACGCGCATGAGACGACGCAACTGCTCCGCGGCGTGCCGGAGAGCGGCACCGCGACCGTGAGCGACGGCCTGGCCACCGATTTCGTCGCCGTGCCCGGCAGGCGCTACGCGATCTACGTGTATGCGTGGCTCGAGGCCGCCGCATCGCCGCAGGTGCACAAGAACCAGAGTCGATTCTGCACGATCGACGTCGACGCGTCCGTGCCCTTCGTGGTCGCGGAGGAGACGCTGCTCTGAGGCCGATCGCCGTCCCCCGTCGCCGTGACGGGGAGTTCGGCCGCGCACCGAGGATGCAGCGAGCCCTGCCCGTTCACCTGCCGACCCCGGGCCGTTCACCGTCCTCTCCTACGGTGAGTCGGCGCGCCGCTGCTTGACATCGGCGCGCCACCTTGCACCATAGCGATGACATAGAAACGCTCCGAAGAGAGGCCTAAGACATGCACGTTCTGAAGACCCGCGCGGCACGCGGCGCGGCGCTCCTGGCGCTCGGATCGATCCTCCTGGCAGGTTGCTCCAGCGCAGCCCCGGCAAGCGAGAGCGCGCCGGCAGGCGAGAGCGCGACGGCGGCGGGCAGCGGCGAGACCCTGATCGTGTACACGAACTCGAACTCCGACGGCCGTGGCGAGTGGGTGACCGAGCAGGCAGCTGAGGCTGGCTTCGACATCGAGATCGTCGGACTCGGCGGCGCCGACCTCACCAACCGCATCCTCGCCGAGCAGAACAACCCCGTCGGCGACGTCGTGTTCGGGCTCAACACCATGTTCTTCGAGACCCTCAAGGCCGACGGCGCGATCACCGCATACGAGCCGGCCTGGGCCGACGAGGTGCCGCAGGATGCCGGCGACCCCGTCGACGGCGCCTACTGGCCCCTCGTCGACCAGGCCATCGTGATGGTCTACGACGAGGCATCCGTCGACTCGCCGCCCGCCGACATGGCCGACCTCTGGAACGACCCCGCGTACCAGGGCACGTACGAGGTCAACACGGCGCTCGGCCAGGCGACGCCGCAGCTCGTCGTCGCCGGCATCCTCGCCCCGTACGTCGACGAGTCGGGTGAGGTCTCCGAGGAGGGCTGGGCGCAGGTCGAGGCCTACTTCGCCAACGGCAGCCCGGCCGTGGAGGGCACGGACCTCTACGCGCGCTTCGAGCGCGACGAGGTCGACTACGGCATCGTGCCCTCGGGCGGCATCATCGCCCGCGACGAGGAGTACGGCACCACCACCGCGGTCGTGCCCTCCGAGAACGGCGTGCCCTTCGTCACCGAGCAGATCGGCGTCATCGCCGGCACCGACCAGGAGCCCGAGGCGCAGGCGTTCATCGACTGGTTCGGCTCGAGCGAGGTGCAGGGCGCCTTCGCCGAGGAGTTCAACTCGATGCCCGTCAGCGAGGCCGCGCAGGAGCAGGCGAACCCCGAGGTCGTCGAGCTCGTCGGCTCGGTCGAGCGCGCCGACATCGACTTCGCCCTCGTGCGCGAGCACATCGGCGCGTGGATCGAGCGCATCGAGCTCGAGTACCTGCCGTGACCGACCGGGGCGGGGGCGGCTCAGCCGTTCCCGCCCCTCACCGCGCCCACGAGGAGCGACCATGATCCGATTCGACAGCGTCCGCGTGGAGTACGAGGGCCACGTGGCGCTCGAGGGACTCGACCTCGAGATCCGCGAGGGCGAGTTCTTCACCCTGCTCGGCCCCTCCGGGTGCGGCAAGAGCACGGCCCTCCGCACTCTCGCGGGCTTCATCGAACCGACCTCCGGCAGCCTCTTCGTCGACGAGCGAGACGTCACCCGGTTGCCCAGCGAGCGGCGCGGCATCGGGATGGTGTTCCAGAGCTACGCGCTCTTCCCCAGCATGTCGGTGCGCGAGAACATCGCCTTCGGGCTGCGCGTGCGCCGGCTCGCGGGTGGCGAGCGGCGCGAGCGGGTGGACCGCGTGGCCGCGCAGGTGGGCCTGGCGCCCGCCCAGCTCGAGCGCGGCGTCGCCGAGCTCTCCGGCGGGCAGCAGCAGCGCGTGGCGATCGCCCGCGCACTCGTGCTCGAGCCGAGCATCCTGCTGCTCGACGAGCCGCTCTCGAACCTCGACGCGAAGCTGCGCGTGCAGCTGCGCGGCGAACTGCAGCGGCTGCAGCGCGAGCTGGGTGTCACGACCCTCTACGTCACGCACGACCAGGAGGAGGCGCTGGCCCTCAGCGACCGCATCGCCGTGCTGTCGGAGGGCCGCGTCGAACAGGTGGGCACGCCGCAGGAGATCTACGAGCAGTCGGCATCCCCGTTCGTCTGCGACTTCATCGGAGAGGCCACGAAGCTGACCGAGCCCCAGCTGCGTGAGCTCGGCATCCTGGGCTCAGGCGAGACCTGGGTGCGCCCGGAGCACGTGCACCTGCCAGACGACGGTGGCGCAGCGGCGGTCGTGCGCGCCCACGCCTATCGAGGCGCCTCGACGCTGCTCGAGCTCGAGGTCGCGGGCGCGCCGATCTTCGCCGCGAGCGCCAGCAGGGCCGCGGCTGCGCTCGAGATCGGCGACGCGGCACGCGTCGCGGTCGACCAGGGCGCACTGCTGCGCTACGGGCCGCCGGCGTGACGCGCACGACCGCGAGCACCCGCGGCCTGCTGCGATCGCCGCTGGCGCTGGTCGTCGCCGCCGTCGTCATCTGGTTCGCGGCGACGTTCCTGCTGCTGCCCAACCTGTCGCTGCTCGGAGCGACCTTCGCACCGGAGGGCCAGCTCTCGCTCTCGTCGGTCGAGCGGCTGATCTCGAGCGAGCGCGCGCTCCGGTCGCTCGGCAACAGCGTGCTGCTGGCGTGCACCCTCGCCATCACGGTGAACGTGGTGGGCATCTTCATCGTGCTCGTCACGCAGTGGTTCCGGATGCGCGCGCGGCGAGTCCTGTGGCTGGGCTTCGCGACCACCTTCATCTACGGCGGCATCGTGCTCGCCGCCGGCTACAACTTCATCTACGGCCGCTTCGGATTCGTGACGAACTGGCTCGCGACCTGGGTGCCGGATCTCGACCGCAACTGGTTCTCGGGCTTCTTCGCCGTCGTTCTCGTGATGACGTTCGCGACGACCACGAACCACATGCTGTTCCTCTCCGCGGCCCTCGCGAAGGTCGATCGGCATGCGATCGAGGCCGCCCGGCTCATGGGTGCGCGCACCTGGACCATCCTGTGGCGGATCGTGCTCCCGACCCTGCGTCCCATGATCTTCGCCGTCACCGTCCTGACGTTCCTCACCGGCCTCGGTGCGCTCACGGCGCCGATCGTGCTCGGCGGCGACGACTTCCAGACGGTCTCCCCGATGATCCTCACCTTCTCGCGGTCGCAGACGTCGCGGGACGTCGCGGCGCTGCTCGCGATCATCCTCGGCCTCGCGACGATCCTGCTGCTCGCCGTCATGAACCGCGTCGAGCGCAGCGGCACCTACTTCGCCGTCGCCAAGGTCGCGGCCCCGCTCGAGCCGCAGCCGTTCCGCACCCGCTGGGGCTCGACGCTCGTGCACGTCGCCGCGTGGTCGCTCTGGATCGTCTACGTCTTCCCGGTCGCCTCCGTGGTGCTGTTCTCCTTCGTCGACGCGCGAGCCATCGCCGCGGGCTCCATCGGGGTCGGCGACCTCACGTTCGAGCACTGGACCACCGTGCTCACGAGTGCGGATGCGCTGCAGCCGTTCCTGGTGTCGGTCGCCTACTCGGCGCTCGCCTCCGTCATCGCCGTCGTGGGGCTCTTCTTCGTGGCCCGCGTCATCACTCGCCACCCGGGCTGGCTCTCGAGCGCCATCGAGTACGTGCTCCACATCCCCTGGATCCTGCCGACGATCCTGATCGCGCTGGGTCTGGTGATGGCGTTCGACCGACCGCAGGCCCTCCTCGGCGGCCAGGTGCTCACCGGCACCGTCGCGCTGCTGCTGGTCGCCTACGTGATCATCAAGCTGCCGTTCACGCTGCGCCTGCTCAAGGCCTCGTTCGCGTCGGTGCCGCGAGACGTCGAGGACGCCGCGCGCATCCTGGGAGCCGGCCAGCTGCAGACACTGGCTCGCGTCGTCCTGCCCATGATCGCGCCGACCGTCGCCGCGATCACGGCGCTCAACTTCAACAGCCTGATCGACGACTACGACGCCGCCGTCTTCCTCTACCACCCGCTCGCCGAGCCGCTCGGCATCGCCATCAAGCGCTCGACCGAGGGAGAGGCGAACCTCGACGCGATGTCGATCACGTTCGTGATGACGGTGCTGCTCATGGTCGTCCAGGGTGCGGTGCTCTGGCTCGTCTACGGTCGCAGCGCGAGGGCCGGCCGCCGCCGATGAGGACGACTCTCGGGGTCTTCGGACGGAGATCCCGGGACGGACGTTGCACGGTGCGGCGGTGCTCCTACGGGCGCGGGGCCAGCTGATCGGCCAGGGACGGCAAGTCTGAGGCCTGGAGCTCCGGCTGCGCGAAGTAGGCCGGGTACGTCGCGCTGCCACGGTTGATCCAGGCCGTGCGGAGGCCCGCGCGACAGGCACCGTGGATGTCCCACGGATGCACCGCGACCAGCAGCATCTCTCCCGGCTGCCGGCTGAGGGCATCCGCCGCGAAGGCATACGCGACCCGCGACGGCTTCCACGCCGGGGCATCCTCCACGCTCAGCAGGGCAGCGAACCGCTCCCGCAGGCCCGCGCGGCGCAGCAGTCCGTCTGCGACCGAGGCCGCGCCGTTGCTGAGGGTCGCGAGCTCAGCGACCGAGGCGAGCGCCTCGACGCCGGGCGCGACATCCGGGTGCACGTCGAGGCCATGCATGGCCTCCATGATCCGCTCCGCCGAGGCTGACGCATCCGCCGCGCCACCGGCCTCGAGCAGACGCACCGCGCCATCGCGCGCGATCTCCGCGAATGCCGCGCTGCCGCCTGCCGCGGCAGCTGCGAAGCCGTCGCGCAGCACGCCGGCGAACCACTCCTTCACCTGGTGCGGGGCGAGCCCCTCGGCCGCGAACGCCGCGCCCATCGGCGACATGTCGGACAGCGTCTCGTTCACGTCGAACAGGATGAGCCCGGGTGCCGTCATCGTCGTCCTCAGTTCGTGCCGCGCGCTCCCTGCGAAGCGGGATGCGCCGAGGCTATGCCATGGGTCACAGCAGCACGTGCTCTGGGCGGGCATGTCAGTGGCCCGTGATGCAATGCCTGCGTGGACGGCTTCGGGATCGACGGCGAGGAGTACATCGCCGCGATCCGCGCCGGCGCCATCGACCCGTCCGGCTGCTCCGCCGACGAGCTGCAGGACTCGCTCGACGCGTTCGACCGCGAGCTGAGCGCACGCATCGCGGCGATGAGCGATGCGGAGCTCGAGGCGGCCGCATCACGCGGTGCGCCCATCCCGCCGCTGCCTCGCGAGCCGCTCTCCGCGCACGCCGAGCGTCTGCGCGCTGACGAGGCGTTCGTGGGTCGCCTCCGGGCGATCGAGGCGCAGTCCGCGCGCGTCGAGGGCGAGCGGCGCGCGCTGCTCGCCGCTCACATGCAGCGCGTGCTCGACATGGCCGGCGACGCCGGCCCCAAGGTCAAGGAGCTCGCGATGATGGCGGCGGTCGAGCTGGGACTCACCGGCGGTGGCATGGTGCAGCGCATGACTGAGGCCTGGACCATCGTCACCGAGCTGCCCGCCGCGCACGAAGCCGCTTCGCAAGGCCGCATCACGACCTCGCACCTCCGGGTGATCGAAGCCGAGACCCGAGCGCTTCGCCTCGACGCCCAGGTCGAGCCGTCCGAGCGGCAGCGAGTCGTCAAGCAGCTGGTCGAAGTGGCCGAGAGCACCAGCACCAGCCGGCTGCGCTCTCGCGCGAAGCGGATCGTGAACGACGTGCTCACCGAGCCCCTGCAGGTGCGGCACGACGCCGCCCGCGAGCGCAGACGCGTCGAGCTGTTCGATGCAGGTGACGGCATGGCCGATCTCGTCGCACGCGTGCCGGCGCTCGAGGGCGCCGCCATCTTCGATCGCCTCACGCAGGCGGCGCGCAGCAAGCCGAAGGACGACCCTCGCACCTTCGATCAGTTCCGGGCGGACGCGTTCCAGGAGCTGCTGCTCGCCGGCGTCGTCCCCGAAGATCTGCACGGCACGGCACACATCAAGGCGCATGTGGCGATCACGATCCCCGCGACCGAGCTGCTGCACGATCGCGACGCGCAGGCCCCTTCGTTCCACGAGCTGCGCTTCCCCGCGGCGCTCGACGGCAAGGTGCTGGTCGATCGCGACACCGCGCGCCGCATCGCCGGCGACACCCACACATGGGAGCGGCTCTTCACCGATCCGGTGAGCGGGGTCGCGGTCACCGTCGACACCTACCGCTCCAGCGCCGCGCAACGCAGGTGGCTGCGGGCGCGCGATGGGCGATGCCGCGGCCCGGGCTGCGACCGGGCCGTGCTCCGCGCCGATCTCGATCACACCCGTGACTTCGCGGCTGGCGGCCGCACGTCGCTCAGCAACCTCGAGCATCTCTGCCGCAGCGATCACACGCTCAAGCACGACACCCGCTGGCGCGTCGAACAGCGCGAAGGAGGGGTGCTCCGCTGGACCTCGCCGATCGGGCAGGTGATCGTCGATGAGCCGCCGCCGGTCGGGCCGCGCTTCACCGACGTGCCGCGCTCCCGGCCCGAACCGGCGACCCGCGAGCCTCGCCTGAGTCGCCGGCACCAGCGGGAGGCACTGGAACGGCGAGCAGACGAGATCGCTCGCACGCTTCCCGCATCCGGGCGATGGGGTGCGAGCATGCCGGTCGGCGCCTCTCCGACGCTGCCGTTCTGACAGGACCGGCGACGACGCGAGACCGGCCGTCGGCGCGCGGCCCGCTCGCTGCGTGCTGGCTCAGCCGTCGAGCAGCCCGTCGGGGTCGGCGACCCGCACCTCACGGCCGTCCTCACGCATCCGCTCGACGCCCTCGCGCAGCAGACGGCGGCCGACCTCGGTCGCCGACGCGGCGCGCGAGAGGTCGAGCACGATCAGGGCGCCGTCGTCGGGCAGCTCCTCCAGCTCGCGCAGGGCCACCTCGACCGCGGCGAAGTGCATCGTGCCCTGCAGCTGCACCTCCCGCACACCATCGCTGTCACCATCGGGCTCGACGACGCCGTAGAGCACGTGCGACGCGACCTCGGGCGCGTGCATCAGGTGCAAGCCGAGCTCGGCCGACAGCCGCTCGAACGCCCGCACGCCGCGCACGCTGTTGCCGATCTCGTCGAGCCGCGGCGAGAAGGTGCCGATGCCGACCTGGCCGGGCAGCGATCCGAGCACGCCGCCCGCGACGCCGCTCTTCGCCGGGATCCCGACCGTGCTCATCCAGTCGCCCGCGGCGTCGTACATGCCGCACGTCGCCATGACGCTCAGCACCTGCGTGCACACCCAGGTCGGCACGACCTGCTCGCCGGTGACGGGGTTCCGGCCACCCGCCGCGAGCGTCATGGCCATCACCGCGAGGTCGCGCACGTCGACGAGGAGCGCGCACTGCCGGATGTAGCCCTCCACGGCATCGTGCGGCTCGCCGTCGAGCTTCTCCTGCGCGTGCACGAGGTAGGCGAGCGCCAGGTTGCGGCTGGCCTCCGAGCGCTCCGAGTCGAAGACCGCCTCGTCGACCTCGAGGTCGCGGCCGGCGAACGCCGAGAGCCCCTCCCGCACCCGCACGTCGCGACGCTCGCGGCTCATGCCGGCCTCGCCGACGAGCGCGTGGGTCGCGATCGCGCCGATGTTGATCATCGGGTTGCGCGGCCGGCCGTTCTGCTCGAGCGAGATCTCGTTGAACGCGTCGCCCGAGGGCTCGACGCCGACGTGCTCGAGCACCGTCTCGCGCCCGCGGTCGGCGAGCGCCAGGGCGTACGCGAAGGGCTTCGAGATCGACTGGATCGTGAAGCGGTGCTCGTCGTCGCCCGTGCCGTAGACGGTGCCGTCGATCGTGCACAGCGCGATCGCGAAGCGGTCGGGATCGGCGTCGGCGAGCTCGGGGATCGTGTCGAGCAGCTCGCCCTCGTCGCCGTCGACGCACGCGCGCCGCACCTCGTCGAGCAGGTCGGGCACGGGGTTGCGCATGCGCCGAGGCTAGCGGTGCGCTCCTGTGGCCGACCGGGCCGCAGGCGCTACGCGCCCTGCTGCGCCGCGCGCACCGCGGAACGCATGCGCAGGATCGCCTCGACCTCGGCGCAGAGGGCCAGCTGGCGGTCGGCCTGGGGATCGGAGCGGGGCGCGGGGGCGGCGTCCTCGAGCTCGGCGAGCAGGTCGCGGAGCCGTGCTGCGGTGTCGCGCGGACCGCGATCCGCGAGGTCTGGGCTCGTCATGCCGCGACGATACGGGGCGCGGGCCACCCCGCTCCGCTCGGACGCGCGCGCGACAGCACCTGCTGAGCCACAACGATGTTCGGATTGAGGTTCCGATGGGTCGGCGCGGGAGCGTTGACCGGCGCCAGGCCCGCATGGTACCGTGCTCGCGGAGGGGAGTAGTCCCCCAGGATGCGTCGTCACTTCGTGCCCGCCATCGGGCTCCGGCGCATCCGGGATCGCGGTTCGCGCTCCCGGGCGAGACCTCCGGTTGCACCGACAACTGGAGGACACGATGGACGTACCCGTCTACGCCTGGCTCGCCGTGCTGGCAGCCATCATCGCCATGCTCGCGATCGATCTCTTCGCACACCGAAGGGCGCACGTCATCGGCGTGCGCGAGGCGCTCGGCTGGTCGGTCGTCTGGGTGCTCTCGGGCATCAGCTTCGGCATCGTCGTCTGGAGCACCTGGGGCGCGGAGTACGGCCAGCAGTACTTCGCCGGCTACCTCATCGAGAAGTCGCTCGCCGTCGACAACGTCTTCGTCTGGGCGATCATCTTCGCCGCCTTCGCCGTGCCGCGCGAGTACCAGCACCGCGTGCTCTTCCTCGGCGTGCTCGGCGCGCTCGTCTTCCGCGGCATCTTCATCGCCGCGGGCGCCGCGCTCATCGAGAACTTCGCGTGGATCCTCTACGTCTTCGCGGCCTTCCTCATCCTCACGGGCATCCAGATGCTGCGCACCCGGAACGAGCACGCGCACCCGGAGCGCTCGCGCGTGCTGCGGCTGTTCCGCCGGTTCGTGCCGATGACGGATGCGTACTACGGGCAGCGCTTCCTCGTGCGGCGGGCGGGGGTCGTCGTGGCCACGCCGCTGCTCGCGGTGCTCGCGCTGGTGGAGGTCACCGACATCGTGTTCGCGGTCGACTCGATCCCCGCGATCTTCGCCGTCACCTCCGAGCCGTTCCTCGTCTTCACCGCCAACGCGTTCGCCATCCTGGGACTGCGCGCCATGTACTTCCTGCTCGCCGACCTCATCCACCGCTTCATCTACCTCAAGGTCGGGCTCGCGCTCGTGCTCGTCTGGGTCGGCGCCAAGATGGCGCTGCTCGACGTGCTCTACATCCCCACCACGGTGTCGCTGGTCGTCGTCGCGACGATCATCGCCGCCTCGATCGCCGCCTCGCTCGTCGCGACGCGCGGCCAGGGGCGACGAGCCGTGCAGGCCGACCCGGCGGGCGCCTTCCGCAGCGCGACCGCGGCGGAGCTCGCCGAGGCCGAGCCGCTGCTCGCCCGTCGCCGCGCGGCGGAGCCCGACGGGGCGGCGCACGAGGAAGCACCGCACGACCGGATGCCGCGATGACCGCGGTCGGCGATCAACCCCGGGCGTCGTCGTGGCGAGCGGCCGCGTCGTCCTCGTCGTCGACCCACTCGAGCAGGTCGCCCGGCTGGCACTCGAGCACCCTGCACATCGCGTCGAGCGTCGAGAAGCGCACCGCCTTCGCGCGGCCGTTCTTCAGCACGGCGACGTTCGCCGGTGTCAGCCCGACGCGCTCGGCGAACTCGCCCACGCTGAGCTTGCGCTTCGCGAGCTCGACGTCGATGCGCACCACGATGGCCATCAGATGACCTCGTCGAGCTCGGCGCGGTAGCCGGTCGCCTGCCGCAGCAGGCCGCGCATGACGATCATGAGCAGCATCGGCAGCGACGAGAGCACGACGACCCCGAACAGCGCCATCGGGATGCCGGGGTCGCGGATCTCGGGCGTCAGGAAGATGACCGTCGTGACCGTCAGCGCCCCGGCCGCGAGCAGGCTCCAGCCGATCGCGAGCGCCCACACGATCGCGTCGACCCAGCGGCGCGATGCGTCGCTGAAGAGCCGGTCGCGCTGCACGAGCGTCAGCAGCCGCCAGATGCAGACGATCACCACGAGCACGCTCGAGAGCACGAGCGTGAGCACGATCTGCGCCGGCACGCGGAAGGCGGGCGCCTCGTCGCGGAGCTCGCCCGGCAGCGACATCGCCATGAGCACGAGCAGCCAGAGCGCCGCGACGACGAGGGCGACGCGGAGCAGGAGGACGGACCAGCGGGAGCGCAGCATGCATCGAGTCTCGCTCGGAATCTATCGAAAGTCAATCGGTCTTCGGCGGGCGCTCGAGCCGCGCGCCCGGGCCCATCGGGGCCGGCCGTCAGCGCGGCATGGTTCGATCGGATGCGTGAAGGCAGCCCCGCAGTCCGAGGCGCGTCGGGAGTCGCGCGCGATCGTCGCCGCCTGGGCCTGCTTCGGGATCGGCACGGCCTTCGGCCTGCTGGCGCTCGCGGGCGAGCCGCGCCCGATCGCCGACGAGGGCGGCATCGCGCAGCCCGCCGCCGGCATCGCCGCGATCGTGACCGCCGCGGCCTTCGTGCTCAGCACGCTCCTGCACCGCCGGCGCGAGACCGCGCCGATGCCCGGCTGGCAGACGACCGTCTCGCACCTGTCGACCGCCGCGATCACGCTCGCCTTCGGCGCGGTCGCCTACGTCGCGGTGCTCACCGGCGGCGAGATCCTCGCCCTCGGCCTCCAGGGGCTCGAGGCGCCCGCGATCGGCGGCGCGCTGCTCACGGGCATCGCCGCGTCGACGGGCGGCTGGCTCGCCTTCCAGGCGGGCGTCGAGCTGACGACCCGCGACCTCGCGACGCTGCTGTTCGCGTACCTGACGATCGGCTCGCTCTTCGCGATGATCACGGCCGCCGACCCCGCCTGGTGGCAGCGCCACTTCTCCGACCTCGGCACGGGCGACGGCGCGGGCTCGTGGGCCTTCAACGGCACCGTCGTGATCGCGGGGCTGCTCGTCGGCTCGGTCGGCGCCTTCGTCGGCCGCGACCTGCACCGCTGGCTCGGCGACGCGGCGCTGCCCCGCATCGCCTGGGTCGTGGGGCTCTTCGCGCTCACCGGCGCCGCGCTCGCCGGCGTGGGCCTCTTCCCGCTGCACCTCGCGCCGCTGCCGCACAACATCGCCGCCTTCGGCGCGCTCGGGCTGTTCGCCCTCACCGCGGCCGTCGTCACCGTCGTGATGCCGGGTCCGCCGCGCGCGATGCTGCTCACGACCGTCGGCGCCGGTGTCGCGCTGCTCGTCGCGCTGCTGCTGTGGCGGCCCGGCGACGTCTACAGCGCCGCCGGGCTCGAGGCGATCGCCGTGGGCGTCGGCTTCGTCTGGATGACCACGCTCGTGCGCACCCTCGCCGCGTTCGTGCCCGACGCATCCCGCCCCTCCGAGCGCGCGCACCTGCTGGCCGGGCGGCTCGACTCGACATCGGTGCCCGCACGCGGCAAGGTGGGGTCATGAGCGAACACGATCCCGCAGAGGTGGAGACGCCGCAGGACACCCCCGAGGGCACGGAGACGCCCGAGGAGGCGCAGCGGCGCAAGTTCCGCGAGGCGCTCGACAAGAAGAAGCTCGGCCACCACGGCCAGGGCATGAGCGCGAGCTCGGGCGTGCAGTCGGCCCACACGGGCCCCGCCGTGCAGAAGCGCGTGCACCGCCGCAAGAGCGGCTGACGCGGGCCGGAGCCGACGCGGGCCGGATCAGGCCTCGGTCTGCTCCAGGTAGGAGAGCTGAGCGGCGGCGGATGCCTCGGCGGCCTGGCGCACGGAGCCGTCGGCGTCGCCGTACACGAGGTCGGTGACCTTGCCGACCGACGCGTCGGCCGCGGTCGTGCCGAGCTGCCGCAGCGCCGCCCGCACCTGGTCGAGCCGCTCGAGCCGGTGCGCGCGGTACTCGCGGGCGATCGCCGCCACCGACGGCAGCGGCTCGCCGTGGCCCGGCAGCACCTGCAGGTCGCCGAGCGCCTCGAGCCGGTCGAGGGTGGCGAGGTAGGGCGCGATCGCGCCGTCGGGATGCATGATGACGGTCGAGCCGCGGCCGAGGATCGTGTCGCCGGTGAGCACCGCGCGGCCCGGGACGACGATCGAGATCGAGTCGTGCGTGTGGCCGGGTGTGGCGAGGATCTGCAGCTCGACGTCGCCGACCGGGATCCACTCGCCGTCGGTGAGCGGCTCGCCGCCGTAGCACTCGTCGGGGTCGAGGCCGCGCAGCACGGCGCCGGTCGAGCGGGCGAGCTCGCTCGCGGCCTCGGTGTGGTCGGTGTGCTTGTGCGTGACGAGGATCAGCCGCGGCTGCACCGCCACGAGCCGCTCCACGTGGTCGACGTCGGCGGGGCCGGGGTCGACCACGATCTCGCCGCCGATGACGTAGGTGTTGGTGCCCTCGAGGGTCATGGGTCCGGGGTTGGGCGCCAGGATGCGCTCGATCTCCACCATGCCCCGACCCTACGCGGCGCCGGCTGGGCGCGGACAGCCCTCCGGGCCCGCAGCGGCGCCCGCCCGCGCACGACGCAAGCCCGAGCCGGCGGTTCGGCGGAGGATCGGAGCGGTCGAGCCGATCCGCCGCCGGACATCGCGGATGGGCTTGCGTTGTGCATCGGGGGGTGGGCGCGACGGCCGGTCCGCGGCGGATCGCGCGTCGCTCGCCCGGGCGTGGGTGGCCCGTGGTGCGATACCTCCATGGATCCGCTGACCGTCATCGTCGTCGCCGCGGCCGTGCTGCTCGCCGGTGCGCTGGGCGCGCTGCTCGGCGCACGCGTCGGCCGCGCGCGGGCCGCCGCCGAGCAGAGCGGCGCCGCGGGCGAGCTGCAGGCGGTGCGCGGCCGGCTCGAGGTCGTCGAGGGCGAGCGCGCCCGCGAGCGCGACCTCGCCGAGCGGCGCCACGCGGCGCAGCTCGACGACCTGCGCGCCGAGGCGCAGCGGCAGCTCGATGAGGCGCGCGCCGAGGCGCACCGCCGGCTCGTCGAGGAGCGCGAGCGCGGCCGGGAGGCCATCGCCGAGCTGCAGCAGGATGCGCAGCGTCGCGCCGACGAGTTCGCGGCGCTGAGCCGCGCGGCCCTCGAGCGCAACTCGGCCGTCTTCCTCGAGCAGGCCGAGGAGCGGCTGCGCAGGTCGCAGACCGAGGGCGCCGCCGAGCTCGCCAAGCGCGAGGCCGCGGTGCAGCAGCTCGTCGAGCCGCTGTCGAAGACCCTCGACTCGGTGCGCACCGAGGTGACGGCCGCCGAGAAGGCGCGCGCCGAGGCGGGCGCCGCGCTCGCCGAGCAGCTGCACGCGATGCGCACCTCCTCCGAGCAGCTCACGCTCGAGACGCGCCAGCTCGTCACGGCCCTCCGAGCCCCGCAGGTGCGCGGCCGGTGGGGCGAGCTGCAGCTGCGCCGCGTCGTCGAGGCGGCGGGCATGCTCGAGCACGTCGACTTCACCGAGCAGGCGCACCACGCGACCGACGACGGAGCGCTGCGCCCCGACATGCTCGTGCACCTCGCGGGCGAGAAGCAGGTGATCGTCGACGCGAAGGTCGCCTTCAACGGCTACCTCGAGGCGATGGAGGCCCGCGACGACGCGACGCGCGACAAGCGGCTCGACGCCCACGCGCGCCACCTCCGCGACCACATCGACCAGCTCGGCTCGAAGGCCTACTGGGAGGCGGTGCCCGGCACGCCCGAGTTCGTCGTCATGTTCATCCCGGCCGAGCCGTTCCTGAACGCGGCGCTCGAGCGCGACCCGACCCTCTTCGAGCGCGCCTTCGAGCGCAACGTCGTGCTCGCGACGCCCGCGACGCTCGTCGCGCTGCTGCGCACCGTCGGCTACACCTGGCGGCAGGAGCAGCTCGCGGGCGAAGCGATGCGGGTGCTCGAGGTGGGCCGCGAGCTGCACAAGCGGCTCGGCACGATGGGCACGCACCTGGCCACGCTCGGCAAGCGCCTCAACAGCACCGTCGAGGCGTACAACGCCTTCAACTCGTCGCTCGACCGCAACGTCGTGACCCAGGCGCGCCGCTTCTCGGCCCTGCAGGGGCTCGAGCCGGCGATCGAGCACGCGCCGCCGCTCGAGGTGCTGGCCGTGCCCGCCCAGAAGCCCGACCTGCACGCCGCCGATCCGGCCGGGCCCGGCGGCAGCCGCGCCGACGACGCGATCCGCGAGATGACGCGTGGATCAGCGGCGGATGAGGGTCCCTCAGCGGTAGCGTGAGCGTGTGACCGAGATCCCCGTCGCCGCCACCCTCGTGCTCGCGCGCGACGGCGCCGGCGCCATCGAGGTGCTCCTGCTGCAGCGGCCCGATCGCGGGGCGTTCGCCGGCGGCTGGGTGTTCCCCGGCGGCAGGGTCGAGCCGCACGACGAGGCCGACGACGAGGAGCGCACCGCCCGCAACGCCGCGGTGCGCGAGACGGCCGAGGAGACCGGCCTGATCGTCGACCCCGATGCGCTGCTGCCGCTGTCGCACTGGTCGCCGCCGCAGCAGCTCGCGACCAAGTTCCACACCTGGTTCTTCTTCGCGCACGGGCATGAGGGCGACGTCGTGCTGCAGGAGGCCGAGGCGGTCGCCTCGGAGTGGCTGCGCCCGGCGGATGCGCTGAAGCGGCACGGGGCAGGGCGCCTCAAGCTGTTCCCGCCGACGTGGGTGACGCTCGACACCCTCATGGCCTTCTCCACCGTCGACGCCGCGGTCCGCTCGCTCGGCGCGCGCGACATGCAGCGCTACGAGACGAAGCAGGACCACGAGCGCGGGCTCGCGCTCTGGCACGGCGACGAGGCGTACGACGGCGGCGAGGAGACCGAGGAGGGCCCGCGCCACCGCCTCCACGTCGGCTCGCTCCCCTGGCGGTTCGAGCACCGCTGACGCTGAGGGCCCGCTCGATCATGCCGAGCCGGCTCGGCCGCGCCCCGAGCCGAGGACCTGTCCGAGCAGGACGCCCGCCAGCACTGCCGCGATGCCGAGCCACTGCAGCATCGAGAGCAGCTCACCGCCGGCCAGCATGCCCAGCAGCACACCGGTCACCGGATTCAGCAGTCCGAGCAGCCCCACCTGTCCGGCGTGCAGGCGCCGCAGCGCGCCGAACCAGCACACGAACGCCAGCGCGGTCGCGATCACAGACACGTACGCATACGCGACCACAGCCTCAGCATCGACGAGCGATGGCGCCCCTTCGAACGCCAGCGCGATGGGAAGCAGCAGCAGTCCGCCGGCGGTCAGCTGCCACGCTGATGCCGTCACTGCATCGACGTGCCCGCTCCAGCGCTTGGCGAGCACCGAGCCGAGGGCGTACATGCCCATCGCGGTCAGCGATGAGATGACGCCCCAGCCGTCGATCGGACCGATGGAGGAGGCGAGCATGAGCACCACTCCGAGCACGCCGAGCGCGCCGCCGGCGAGGCGCCGCACGGTCGGCCGCTCGTTGAGCAGCGCCCACGCGAGCAGCATCATGACGAGGGGGGACAGGCTCATCAGCATCGCCGCGACGGCCGTAGGCAGCAGCTTGGAGGCGAGGTAGACGAGCACGAAGAACGCCCCGCAGTTCAGGACCCCGAGCACGCCGGCACGCCACCACCACGCACCTCTCGGCAGTCGCCGACGAACTGCCAGGAGGAGCAGCCCCGCCGGCAAGGCCCGAAGCAGAGCCGCGGTGAGCGGCTCCTCCGGCGGAATCCAGTGGAGCGTGACGAAGTAGACCGAGCCCCAGGTGACCGGAGCGACGGCACCGAGCAGTCCCCATCGCCAGCCGCCGCGCGCGCCATTAGTTTCCACAGCAACTAGTTTAGTTTCCGGGGCAACTAGCATGCAAGCATGCATACAGATCACGTCACCCGGGTCCTGCAGCAGTGGAGGGTGGAGCGGCCGGATCTCGACGCGTCCCCCATCGGGATCGTCGGCCGTCTCAGCCGCCTCGCCCTCCTGATACGTCACGACCTGGTGACGGTCTACGACAGCTACGGACTCTCCGAGGGAGAGTTCGACATCCTGGCAACCATCCGTCGACAGGGTGCGCCGTTCGAGTGCAGTCACGGCACGCTCATCCGCGAGACCATGGTCACGAAGAGCGCGGTCTCGAAGCGCCTGTCTACGCTCGCAGCACGAGGACTGGTGGCTCGCGCGGCAGCGCAGCACGACGGGCGCAGCCAGGTCGTGCAGCTGACGCCGGCCGGTCGCCGCCTGCTCGACCGGGCCTTCGAGGAGCACCTGGAGAACGAACGCCGGCTCTTGTCCGTCCTATCCGCCTCCGATCGCGACGCGCTCCAGCGCATCCTGGCGACCTGGATGGCGTCCTATGAGGACGGTGTCGCCACCGGCGATGATTAGCCAAGGCAACTATGAGCCGCGCGGGTAGCATTGCCCCATGGGACAGCGGGCCGCGGACGCCGACGCACGGGCGCTCATCGACCCGAGGCGACTCGACGCATCCGCCCGCCTCGTCGGCGAGCGCGGCCTGAGCGACCGCGAGGTCGAAGAGATCGTCGACCTGTTCCAGGCGCTGCGGCGGTGGCACCGCACCTCGGAGGAGCACAGCGAGGCGAGCCGCCGCTACATGAGGCTCGGCGAGAACGACATGCGCGCGATCCGCTTCATGATGGCCGTCGCGCGCGAGGGCCGGCCGGTCACGTCGACGATGATCGCGCAGCACCTCGGCATCTCGGGACCGTCGGTGACGAAGATGCTCGACCGGCTCGAGCGCGCCGGGCACGTGCGGCGCGAGCCGCACCCGACCGACCGGCGCGCGCTGTCGGTGCGGGTGACGGATGCCACGCGCGCGACGGCGACCGCGACGGTCGGGCGCGACCACACGCGCCGCTTCGAGATCGCCGCGACGATGACGAGCGACGAGCGACGTGCCGCGACGAGGTTCCTCAGCGCACTCGCCGACCTGCCGGTGATGGAGCACCCGCCGCTCGAGGCCGACGCCGGGCTCGAGCCCTAGGGCCGCTCCCACTCGGCGACGGGGCCGCGCTCGACCTCGAAGAGCGGATGCGGCACCGGGTGCCGCGCGAGCCGCAGGCGCTCCGGGCTGCGGGCGGCCATCTTGGCCCGCAGGTGCCGCCACTCGAACGCGAGCTGGCCGTCGGAGACGGTCATGCGCTGCGCGGGGCCGGGGGCGTCGATGCGGGAGCGGTCGAAGCGGTAGCCGCGCACCTCGGCCACCGCGGCGATGCCCGAGAGGTACGCGCCGATGCTCGCGACGGGATCGGGCTGCTCCTGGAAGCGCTGCAGCTGCGGGTGGCGCGTGTAGCCGCTCGTGCGGCCGGCGAGCACCGCCTGCGCGAGCAGCGCCTCGCGCCAGCACGCGATGAGGCCCTGCCGGTCGAGGAGCCCGGGATGCAGCGACCAGAGCCTCATCGGGCCTCCGCCTCCGCCGCCGCGACGATGCGGTTGGCCATCACCTCGAAGATCACGTGGTGGGCAGGCACGAGCGACCACCAGTAGAGCCGGCCGCCGAGGCCGCTCGGCAGGAAGATGGCGCGCTGCCGGTAGCGCGCGCCGCTCCCGCCCGACTCGAGCTGCGCGGGCTCGACGGTGAACTCGATCCAGGCGCGCCCCGGCACGCGCATCTCGGCCCGCAGGCGCAGCAGCCGGCCGTGGTCGATGCGCTCGACGCGCCAGAAGTCGACGACGTCTCCGGCGCGCAGGCGCACCGGGTCGCGGCGGCCGCGACGCAGCCCCACGCCGCCGACCAGCCGGTCGGCGAGCCCGCGGATGCTCCACAGCAGCGGCACCGAGTACCAGCCGCGGTCGCCGCCGATCGACTCGACCACGCGCCACACCGCCTCGGGCGACGCGCTCGTGACCCGCTCGCGCGCATCCTCCATCACCGTCGACCCCGACCACTTCGGGTCGCTCGGCAGCGGGTCGGAGGGGGCGCCCGCCGACGACGCCGAGCGCCAGCTCGACTCGATGTCGCCGGAGCGCTCGCGGGCGAGCGCCAGCCGCACCGCGCCGCGGTAGCCGGTCAGGCCGCCCTCGGGCGGCGGGATGACGCGATCGATGCCGTGCTCCTCGACGACGCAGTCGTGCAGGAGCGAGCCGATGAGCGGCATGGCGATCGCCCGCGGCACCGGCGTCACGAGGTTGACCCACTGCGAGGCGAGCCACGGCGTCAGCACCGGCAGCGGCGCGATCGGCCGCTGCGGCAGGCCCGCCTCGACCGCGTAGCCGTTCATCACCTGGCCGTAGCGCAGCACGTCGGGCCCGCCGATGTCGAACGCGCCGTGCACGTCGCCCGGTACCTCGGCCGCGGCGACGAGGTAGTGCAGCACGTCGCGGATCGCGATGGGCTGCACGAAGTTGCGCACCCAGCGGGGCGCCGGCATGTAGGGCAGCACCTCGGTGAGGTGCCGGATCATCTCGAACGACGCCGAGCCCGAGCCGATCACGATGCCCGCCTCGAGCACGATCGTCGGCACGCCGGAGGCCAGCAGCACTTCCCCGACGGCGACCCGGGAGGCGAGGTGCTTCGAGAGCCGCTCCCCCTCCGGGTGCAGGCCGGAGAGGTAGACGATGCGCTGCACGCCCGCCGCCCTCGCCGCCGCGGCGACGTGCTGCGCCTGCACGAGCTCGGCGTGCGCCCAGTCGCCGCCGGCGCTCATCGCGTGCACGAGGTGGAAGACCACGTCGACGCCCTCGACGGCGCGCCGCACGTCGGCGAGCACCTCGAGGTCGCCCTGCACGACCTCGACGTCGCCCGCCCACGAGGCATCCCGCAGCCGCCCGGGGTCGCGTGCCAGCGCCCGCACGTGGTGCCCGGCCTCCACGAGGCGCGGGGCGAGCCGGCCGCCGACGTAGCCGGTGGCGCCCGTGACGAGGATGCGGCGGCTCATCGCACGCCCATCGCCCACGCGATGCAGACCATCGTCACGAGGAAGCCGCATGCGTAGTTGACCCAGAGGAAGCGGCGCCAGCCGCGGTTGGCGGCGGCGCTGCCCTCGTCGGTGACGCTCCAGAAGGGCGCGGCGAGCGCGATGTACGGCACGGCGACGAGCGCCGCGGCCGAGGCGGGCCAGGGCGCGAGCAGCATGAGCGCGCCGGCGGCGGCCCACAGGCCGATCGCGAGGCGCACGGTCGCGCGCGCGCCGAGCACCGTCGCGATCGACGCGATGCCGCCCTCGCGGTCGGGCACGACGTCCTGCACAGCTCCGAAGGCGTGGCTCGCCATGCCCCAGCAGAAGAACGCCACGAGGATCGCCCACAGCTGCGGGGTCCAGTCGGCGCCGGCGAGCACGAGGCCGTAGACGGCGGGGCTCACGAAGTGGGTGCTCGAGGTGACCGAGTCGAGCACCGGCACCTCCTTGAAGCGCAGCCCGCGCGCCGAGTAGGCGACGACCGCGAACAGGCTGACGGCGAGCACGGCCCACGAGGCCGGGCCGCCGAGTGCGACGAGCGCGACGACGAACGGCACGAGCAGCCCCACCGACCACAGCAGGGTCGCGCGGTGCGTCGACGGCGGCAGGAGCGCGCCCTCGACACCGCCCTTGCGCGGGTTCTGGGCGTCGGAGGCGTAGTCGAAGACGTCGTTGATGCCGTACATCGCGAGGTTGTACGGCACGAGGAAGAAGAGCGTGCCGATGATGAGGCGCGCGTCGACCTGGCCGGTCGTGAGCAGCATCGCCGCGGCGAACGGGAACGCCGTGTTGATCCAGCTGACCGGGCGCGACGCGAGCAGCAGCCGGCGGGCGAGGCTCGGCTCGCCGATCACGACCTCACGCATCCGCCGCCTCCGCGCTCGGGCTCGCCGCGACGCCGCGGCCTCGCGAGGGCAGCAGCCGCCACAGCGCCGCCACGAGCAGCAGCGCGATGAGCGCGTAGCCGAGATCCTCGATCGGCGCGAGCCCGAGGCGCACCCCCAGCAGCAGCGCGTCGTCGAAGCGGAACAGGTCGGCGGCGATCATCAGCGAGTCGAACACCACGGTGAGCGCCATGATGACGACCGCCGCGATCCCGAGCGCCGCCCAGCCCCGCCGGTCGCGGCGGAACGCGACGATCGCGGCGATCGCGGCGGCCACGAGCAGCGGTGTCAGGAGCATCGCGTAGCTCATGCCGCGGCCTCCGCACGGCGGTCGAGGATGCGCTCGGCGCCCGCGAGCGCGACGAGCGAGACGTAGGCGAGGAAGACGATGAAGCCGAGCTCCTCGATCGGCAGGTGCGGCAGCACCTCGAGGCCCGTCATCCACGGTGAGGCGCCGAGCCGGAAGTTGCCGGTGGCGATGCCCGCGAGGTCGATGATGAGCAGCACCGCGGCGGTCGCGCCGACGGCGCCGATCGCGCGCAGCGGGTCGCGGAATAGGGCCAGCCGCCACCGGGCGTCGATGGCGCCGACGCCGAGGGTGGCCAGCAGCAGCCCCGCGAGGTAGGCGAGGCTCATGCCGGCTCCGCCTCCTCCCGGGTCTGCGTGGCGGCGCCCAGCGCCCGCAGCGGCCCGGTGGAGCGGTCGCCGCGCACGTGCTTGACGACGAGCTCGGCCGAGATGAGGCACATCGGCACGCCGATGCCGGGCACCGTCGTCGCGCCGGCGAGCAGGAGCCGCTCGACGCTCGGGTGCTTGGTGGAGCCGCGGAAGAAGGCGCTCTGCCGCAGCGTGTGCGCCGGCCCCAGCGCGGTGCCCTGCCACGAGTCGAAGTCGCGCGAGAAGTCGGCCGGGCCGATGGTGCGGCGCGTGACGACGCGCTCGGCGAGCCGGTCGATGCCGGCCCACTCTGCGATCTGGGCGATGGCGCGGTCGGCGATCGCCTCGACCGCCGCGTCGCCGGCGCCGTCGACGCCGCCCGCGCCGAGGCGCGTGTCGGCCGGCACCGGCACGAGCACGAAGAGCGCCTCATGCCCCGCGGGCGCGACCGAGGGGTCGGTGGCGGAGGTGCGGCTCACGTAGAGCGATGCCGGGTCGGTGACGCCGTCGGCGGGGTCGGCCGCGGGAGCGCCGAAGATCCGGCCGAAGCCGTCCTCCCAGTCGCGCGTGAACAGCAGCGAGTGGTGCGCGAGCTCGGGCAGCTCGCCCTCGACGCCGAGCATGACGAGCACCGCCGAGGGGCCCGCGACGCGCTTCGCCCAGCGGCGGCGGGCTCGCTCGGCGATCCCGGGCACGTGCGCGAGCAGCCGGGTGTCGGTCGCGTGGCCGTCGGCGGCGGAGACGACGAGGTCGGCCTCGATGCGCTCGCCGCCGGCGAGCTCGACGCCGTGGGCCGCGCCGCCGTCGACGAGGATGCGCTCGACGCGGGTGCCGGTGCGCACCAGGACGCCGGCCTCGCGCGCGAGGCGCGCGAGCGCATCCACCACGGCCGTGAACCCGCCCTGCGGGTACCAGACGCCCTCGACGAGGTCGAAGTGGCTCATCAGGTGGTACATCGACGGCGCCGACCGGGGCTCGGTGCCGAGGAAGACGGCCGGGTAGCCGAGCGTCTGCTGCAGGCGGCGGTCGCGGAAGCCGCGCGCGATGCGCGACTCGAGCGACTCGATGAGCAGCCGCGTGAGCGTGGGCAGCCGGCGCGCGAGCCCGAGCCCCGCGAACGCGCCGGGCGAGTCGAAGCGGTTGGAGAGCAGGCCCGCGGTGGCGAGCTCTGCCGTCTCGGTCGCCGAGGCGAGGTGGCGCCGCAGCGCCTGCCCGGCACCGGGCTCGACCGCCTCGAAGCGCGCGATCGTCGTCTCGAGGTCGCCCGAGACCTCGAGCTGCTCGGCCTCCCCCTCGAAGAGCACCCGGTAGGCGGGATCGAGGCGCACGAGGTCGAGCTCGGCCTCGAGGCTCGAGCCGAGCAGCCGGAACGCGTGCTCGTAGGGCTCGCGCATGAGCATCCACGAGGGCCCGGTGTCGAACAGGAAGCCCTTCGAGCGCCACGTGCCGGCGCGGCCGCCGAGCGTCGGGCCCTGCTCGACGAGCGTGACCGCGTGCCCGTCGCGCGCGAGCAGGCCCGCGCTCGCGATGCCGGCGATGCCGCCGCCGATGACGACGATGCGGCTCATCGGGCCAGCTCCGGGCGGGCGGCGCGCTCGCGCGCCGGCAGGCCGCGCGAGAGCCCCGCGCCGACGGCGGCGCGGGCGATGATCGCGGCCTTCTCGGTGCGCGGCACGCTGATGCGGCGCGAGCGCAGCTCGGCGGCGGGGGTGGCGCGGATGCGCCGCGCGAGGGCGGCGAAGAGGTCGTGGGCCGCGAGCACGGCCGGGCGCGCCTCGCGGGGCAGGCTCGGGATGGTGGCTCGTGCGAGGCGCAGCTCGCCCTCGAGCCGGTCGAGCACGCGGGCGACGGCCTCGTCGGTCGGATGCGCCGGGTCGAGCCCGGGCAGGTAGGCGCGGCCCAGCGCGTCGGCATCGGCGCCGAGGTCGCGCAGGAAGTTGACGACCTGGAAGGCGCTGCCGAGGGCGCGGGCGCCGCGGGCGACGCGGCGCGCCTCGGCGTCGGGCAGGCGGCGGCCGCCGAGGAAGCAGCGCACGCACATGATGCCGACGACCTCGGCGGAGCCGTAGACGTAGCTGCGCAGCTCGCGCTCGTCGGCGAAGGCGACCGGGTCGAGGTCGCGGCGCATGGCGGCGAAGAACGGCTGCGTCTGGTCGGCGCTGATGCCCACGCGGCGAGCGGTCTCGGCGAAGGCGTGCACGACGAGGTCGGCGCTGAAGCCGGTCCGCATCGCGCGCTCGACCTCGCGCTCGAGCGCGTCGAGCACCTCGCGGCACGCCGCGGTGTCGAGGCCGGACTCGGCGCCCGGCCCGTCGACGATCTCGTCGGCGACGCGCACGAGCGCGTAGACGGACTGGATGTCGCCGCGCATCTGCGTGGGCAGCAGCCGGCTCGCCATGCCGAACGAGGTGGAGTACGCCTCGATGACCGTGGCGCTCGCGCGCCGCGCGGTGGCGGTGTAGAGGTCGAGCCCGGTCATCGGCGGCGCTCCGCGCAGCGCTCGAGGATGAGCTGCAGCTCGTCGCGGAGCCGCTGCTCGACGGGCGCCTCGGCGAGCATCGTGCGCACCTCGTCGGCGCCCTCGGCGATGCGTCGCTCGACCTCGCCGAGCGCGCCGCTGCCGCGCATGACCGAGCGGATGCGCGCGGCGGCGCCCTCGTCGGCCTCGCGGTCGCCGTAGTGGCGCGAGACGGACGCCCACTGGGGCTCGCGGCTCGCGAGCGTCGACAGCATCGTGGGCGCGCCGGCGCGGATGTCGCTCAGCACGCTCTTGCCGGTCGTCGCCTCGTCGCCGAAGACCCCGAGCACGTCGTCGCGCAGCTGGTAGACCACGCCCATCCGCAGCCCGATCTCGCCGAGCGCCTCGATCGCTGCCTCGTCGCGGCCGCCGAGCACCGCGCCGAGCTCGAGGGGCGCGCGGAACGAGTAGTCGGCGGTCTTGCCGCGCAGGATGCGGTCGATCGTCTCGTCGTCGGGGGTCGACCCCGCCAGCAGCACGTCGTCGTGCTCGCCCTCGGCCGCGCGGATCATCGCGCGCTCGACGATGTCGACGAGGCGCACCCGCACCGCGGTGGGCACGTCGAGCCGGGCGAGCGCCGCGAGCGCGCGCACGAGGAGCGCGTCGCCTGCGACGATCGCGGTGGTCAGGCCGAGCCGCTGCGCTGCGGCGGGCGACAGGCCCGCCTCGGTCGCGGTGACGGCGGCGCCGCGGGAGACCGACGGCTGGCCGCGGCGCTCGTCGTCGTCGTCGATCACGTCGTCGTGCACGAGCAGGGCAGCGTGCAGCAGCTCGATCGCCGCCGCGGTCGCCACGACGGCCTCGCGGTCGGCCCCCTCCCCCGCGGCCGCCAGCACGAGCCGGGGCCGCAGCAGCTTGCCGCCGCCCACCGCGCCGGCCGCGGCCGCCTGCACGGGGTGCGGCCCGGTCGGCGCAGCGAGCCGCGCGAGCCGCTGCTCGACCTCGGCGAGCAGCGTGGGGGCGTCGATGGCGGTCACGAGGCACCTGCCAGCGCAGGCAGCTGCTCGGCCTGCAGCACGAGCCACGGGCTGAACGCCCACGGGGTCGCCGCGATGGCGGTGCGGAGCCGCTCCGGCTCCACCCACCGCCACTCGGCGACCTCGCTCCGGTCGGGGTCGAGCGGGCCCGCGATGCGACCCACGTAGACGGGGCACAGCTCGTGCTCGACGATGCCGCTCGCGTCGACGGCCCGGTAGGAGAAGCCGGGCAGCACGAGCTCGAGCCCCTCGGCCACCGTGCCGAGCTCATGCTGGAGGCGCCGCTGCACGGCGGCCTCGAGCCGCTCGCCCGGTGCGGGGTGGCCGCAGCAGCTGTTCGTCCACACGCCCGGCCACGCGATCTTGCCGAGCGCCCGGCGCGTGACGAGCATCCGCCCGTCGGCGTCGAGCAGGTGGCAGGAGAAGGCGAGGTGGCGGGGCGTCGCGTCGGTGTGCACCTCGGACTTGGGCGCGGAGCCGATCGGCCTCCCGGCGTCGTCGAGGAGCACCACCAGCTCCTCAGGCTGCTGCGCGTGTGAGGTCATGGGTCGAGCGTAGCAAATAGTGAGCCTGTGCAACTATGAGTTTTTGCAATAGAATCCCCTCATGCTGCAACCGCCGATCGACGGCCCCGACGGGCGCGCGCTGCTCGATCCGCGACGCTACGACGCCTCCGCAGCGCTCGTCGGCGAGTTCGGGCTGACCGATGCCGACGTCGACGAGATCGTCGAGCTCTTCCACGCCCTGCGCCGCTGGCACAGCGCGTCGGAAGAGCACACCGAGGCCAGCAGGCGCCACATGAAGCTCGGCGAGAACGACATGCGCGCCATCCGCTACATCATGGCCGTCACGCGCGACGGCACCGTCGTCACCTCGACGATGATCGCCGAGCACCTCGGCATCACGGGCCCGTCGGTGACCAAGATGCTCGACCGGCTCGAGCGCGCCGGCCACATCCGCCGCGAGCCCCACCCCACCGACCGGCGCGCGCTCTCGATCGTGGTCACCCCGGAGTCGAGCCGATCGGCGACCGCCTCGGTCGGGCGCGACCACGCCCGTCGCTTCGCGATCGCCGCCGAGATGTCGAGCGAGGAGCGCCAGGCCGCCACCCGCTTCCTGCGCGCGCTCGCCGACCTGCCCGTGCTCGAGCACGACCGCGCGGCAGCGGGCGGCGACGCCGGCGGCGGCGGTGCCAGCGCCGGCGATGCCGGCTCCGGCGGCCGCGGGCGGCCGCGCTCCGAGTCGGCCGCCGCGAGCGACGCCGACGCCGACTAGCGCGCTAGAAGGGCGTCGGCGCGTCGGGCGCGAAGAGCGCCTCGATGCGATCGCGCCGGTCCTCCTGCGCGGCCGTCTCGGCCGGCGGGGCACCCGCCGCGGGGGCGTCGCGCAGATCCGCGCCCGATGCGCGCGCGGCATCCCGCTCCCGCACCTCGTGGATGAAGCGGCGAACGCGCTGGTCGACGATGATGTCGCGCGGCTGCAGCGGCCGGGAGAGGTAGAGGCCGTCGAGCGAGGTGAGCCGCGAGAGCGCCACGTACGTCTGGCCCGGCGCGAACGCCCGCTGGCCGAGGTCGACGACCGCCCGCTCGAAGGTCTTGCCCTGCGACTTGTGGATCGTCACCGCCCACGCGAGCCGCAGCGGGAACTGCGTGAACTCGGCCACGACATCCCGCTTGATCTCCTTCGTCGTCGGCGAGTAGGAGTAGCGGTACTGCTCCCACACGGCCGGCTCGACCTCGTGCTGCTCGCCGTCGACCTCGACCCAGACCGTGCCGCCGATGTCGACCACGCGGCCGAGCGAGCCGTTGACCCAGCGCTGCTCGGCGTCGTTGCGCAGGAACATCACCTGCGCGCCGAGCTTGAGCTCGAGCTCGGCGTCGGCCGGGTACTGCCGGCCGCCGAAGTCGCCGGTGATCTCGGCGGTGGCCGTCTTGGGGCGACCCGGGAGCCGCGCGAGCTCGCGCGCGTTGATGCGGTTAACCGTGTCGTTGCGGGTCGCGAGCGTCAGCACGTCGTCGCCGGGCGGCGTGCGGGCGCCCGCGTCGTTCAGCAGCTGCGCGATCTCGGCCGTCACGGTGCCGTGGCGCACCGCGTTGAGCGCCTGCTTGAACTCGAGGTCGGTCTGGCGGTGGATGTGCACGAGCTCGACGACCTGCAGGTCGCACTCCTCGCGCCAGACCCGCGCGTCGAAGAACCACATCGACTCGTAGTGGTCGGCGAAGTAGGCGCGCTCCTCGGCATCGCCCGGCACCGGCGCGAGCTGGTACGGGTCGCCGAACATCACCACCTGCACGCCCCCGAACGGCACGGAGCGCACGCCGCGCGCCTGCCGCAGCGAGCGGTCGATCGCATCCATGAGGTCGGCGTTGACCATCGAGATCTCGTCGATCACGAGCACGTCGAGCTTGCCGAGCAGCCGCTTCAGCTCGGCGCTCTGCCGCAGCGGCGCGTCGGCGATCACCCCGAGAGGCAGCTTCAGCAGCGAGTGGATCGTCTGGCCACCGACGTTGAGCGCAGCCACGCCCGTCGGCGCGCACACCACGATCTGCTTCGACGAGTGCTCGATCAGGTGGCGCAGCAGCGTCGACTTGCCCGTGCCCGCGCGGCCCGTGATGAACAGGTGCCCGTCGCCCCGCTCGATGCGCTCATGGATCGCCAGCTGCTCCGGGGTCAGCTCGACGGTCATCCCACCATCCTCCCGCACCCGCGCGAGGCTAGCGGCGAGCCGCACCCGCGCGCCGCGCCCACCGCGACGGGTGTGGAACAGCGGCGCGCGACGCGCTGTTACCGACTGTGACGACGCATCCGGGCATCTGCGGCCCGGATGCGAGAGGATGGACGGAACGGAAAGGGGATGCTCACATGTGCCGACTGCTCGCACACGCCTCCCCCACCCCTGTCACGACGCGCGAGGTCATCGGCGACGCGAGCTGCCACGAGTGGCAGCGGCTCGGGCGCCTGCACACCGACGGTTGGGGCACGGCCTGGCTCGACGGCGACGAGGTGCGCCGCTACCGCGACGCCGCCCGCGGCCTCGACAACCCCGACCTCACCGACGCGCTCGGCGACACCCCGTCCCGCGCGCGCCTGACGCACCTGCGCCTCGCGACCGAGGGCTTCGCGACGCGCGTGCAGAACACGCACCCGTTCCGCGTCGGCGACATCGTGCTCGCCCACAACGGCTCGGTCACGCCCTACGCGCGGCTGCGCGAGAAGGTGACGGATGCCGAGCTCGCCCGGGTGGGCGGCGAGACCGACACCGCGGTCGTCTTCGCCCTCATCCTGCGCCGGCACGAGGCGGGTGAGCCGCTCTTCGACGCGGTGACCGCGACCGTCTCCGAGCTGCGCGGGGAGTTCCCGACCTCGGCGCTCAACCTGCTGGTGCTCTCGCCCGATGAGCTCATCGCCGTGCACGCCAATGAGGGCGCGCCCATCCCCCACGAGCTGTTCGAGGAGTCGGGGCTCGGCGACGACCTGCCGGCCGGGCACGTCGACCACTACTACCAGCTGTCGTGGCGGCGCTCGGAGGACGGCTCGATCGCCGTGACCTCGAGCGGCCTCACGGGCGACGGCTGGAACCGCATGGCGCCCGAGACCGCAGTGCGCGTCGACCTCAGCACGCTGCAGGTCGACCGGCGCGAGCTGCTGGGCGCGTCGCTCGCGGCGTAGAGCCGGCCGCTACCTGCGGAAGATCGCGAGCGCGATGCCGCCCACGACGAGCACGGCCACGCCGGCGGCGGCGGCCATCCACGGCGTCGGGTCGTCGTTGTAGGAGTCCTGCGCCTTGCCGATGAGCCGGTTGGCGACCTTCTTCGGGTTGAGGCGGCTCTCGAGCTCGTCGAGGTGGCGGCGCACCTCCTCGCGCTGGCGATCGATGTCGCGCTGCTCGGTCATCGCAGGTCTCCGTTCGCGGTCGGCAGGTCGTCGAGCGGGTCGGTGCCCTCGGCGGCGTGACCGACGCCCTTCACCATGTTGACGTCGTCCTTGATGCTGTCGACGGCCTCGAGGTTGTTGAAGTCCTTGTTCTTCTTGATGAGCGAGAGCCCGGCGAGCGCGAGGATCAGCACCACCACGAGCAGGAACGCCGAGACGATGAGCGCCGAGAGCCACGGGTCGAGCGCCTCGTTGAGGCCCTCGAACGCGGCGATGAGCAGCCACCCGAAGAGGAAGATCGCGAAGAAGCCGGCGCCCGCGAGCAGCCCAGCGCCGACGCCGAGGCCCTTCGTCTTCGCGCCGATCTCGGCCTTCAAGTGCGCGATCTCGGCCTTCGCGAGGTCGACGATCAGCTTCGGCGTCTCGGCGACGAGCTCGCCGAGCGACTTGCGGCTCGGCCCTCCGAACGCCATCAGACGTCCTTCGGGATGTCGAGGTCGCGCGAGTGGCGGCGCTTGCCGACCTTGCCGACCTTGTCCATCGCGTCGCTCGCGGACTCCTTCGCCGACTCGACGAGCTTGGGGCCCTTGGTCTCGACGAAGTGCTGCACCTCGTGCCGCTGCTTCGCGACCGACGGCGAGTTCCACACCTTGTCGGCCGCGCTGGCGATCTGCTCGTACCGCTGACGCCCGGCCTTCGCACCGAGCACGTAGCCCGCACCGAAGCCGATCACGAGAAGCATCCTGCCGCGCATGTTCACTCCTGCCCTTGGGTCGCCAGCGTCGCTGGCCTGGTCCGTGCCCAACGATACCCAGCGCGCGCCCGTGCGCGCTCCCAGGTTCCGCCCGGTCACCAGATGGTGACGCGGGCCTCCGGGTCGAGCCAGAGCGCGTCGCCGGGGCGCACGTCGAAGGCCTCGACGAAGGCGTCGAGGTTCTTCACGACCTGGTTGGTGCGGTGCTCGTTGGGCGAGTGCGGGTCGATCGAGACGAGCCGCACGGCCTCCTCCGGCCGGATCTTCAGCTGCCAGGCGTTCGACCACGAGAGGAAGAAGCGCTGCGCGCCCGTCAGCCCGTCGATGACCGGCGGCTCCTCGCCGCCGAGCGAGGCGATGTAGGCCTTCCAGGCGATGCCGAGCCCGCCGAGGTCGCCGATGTTCTCGCCGATCGTGAGCGCGCCGTTCACCTTGTGGCCCGGCGCCGCGGCCGGCTCGAGCGCGTCGTACTGCGCGATGAGCGAGCCGGTGCGCTCCTCGAACGCCGCCCGGTCGTCGTCGGTCCACCAGTCGACGAGGCGGCCGTCGCCGTCGTACTTCGAGCCCTGGTCGTCGAAGCCGTGCCCGATCTCGTGCCCGATGACCGCGCCGATCGCGCCGAAGTTGGCCGCCGCATCCCGACCCGCGTCGAAGAAGGGCGGCTGCAGGATGGCGGCCGGGAAGACGATCTCGTTGAAGCCGGGGTTGTAGTACGCGTTCACCGTCTGCGGGTTCATGAACCACTCGTCGCGGTCGATCGGCTTGCCGATCTTCGCCAGCTCGCGGTCGTGCTCGAAGCGGGTCGCCGCCTGCACGTTCGTCACGAGGTCGTCGCCGATCTCGAGCGTCGAGTAGTCGCGCCACTGCACCGGGTAGCCGATCTTGGGCGTGAACTTCTCGAGCTTCTCGAGGGCGCGGGCGCGGGTCTGCTCGCTCATCCAGGGCAGCTCGGCCATCGACGCGCGGTAGGCGTCCACGAGGTGCGCGATGAGGTCGTCCATCGCCGCCTTGGCCTCCGCCGGGAAGTGGCGCTCGACGTAGATGCGGCCGACCGCATCGCCCAGCATGCTCTCGACGAGCGAGACGCCGCGCTTCCAGCGCTCGCGCTGCACCGTGGCGCCGGTGAGTGCGGTGCCGTAGAAGGCGAACTGGTCGCGCGAGACCTCGGTGGTGAGGTAGCTCGCGAACGAGCGCAGCACGCCCATGCGCAGCCACGACTTCCACTCCTCGAGGCGCTCCTCGACGAGCATCTCGGCGAGCCCCTCGAGGAAGCTCGGTTGCCGCACGACCGCCTCGTCGAAGGCGCCCTCGGGCGCGTGGATCGCACGCAGGTACGGCTGCAGCCGCGGGTGGTCGACGGCGGGCCGCTGGAGGTTGTAGGTCTTCTCGTCGTCGCGGGAGGCGACGCGGTCCCAGTGGTGCCCGGCGAGCTCGGTCTCGAGCGCGAACACGCACGCGGCCTCGGCGTCGGGGTGCTCGGCGCCCAGGTGGCCGAACATCGTCGTCAGGTGCGCGAGGTACGCCTCGCGGACCTCGGCGAACGCGTCGTCGCGGTAGTACGACTCGTCGGGCATGCCGAGGCCGCCCTGGTTCATCTGCACCAGGTAGCGGCTCGGGTCGCCAGGGTCGGTGTCGACCCAGATGCCGACGAAGCCCGGGCCGCCGATCGACTCGAGGTCGCCCAGCAGCGCGAGCATGCCGTCGATCGAGTCGACCGCGTCGATGCGGTCGATCAGCGGGCGGATCGGCTCGAGCCCCTTGGCATCGGCTGCCTCCTCGTCGAGGAAGGATGCGTAGAGGTCGCCGACCTTGCGGGCGTCGGTGCCCGGCTCGGCCGTCTGCATCTCGATGACGATCTCCTTGACCGCCTCCTCCGCCTCCTCCGCGAGCACCGCGAAGGAGCCCCAGCGGGCCTTGTCGTCGGGGATCTCGGTGCGCTCGAGCCAGCGCTCGTGCACGTGCAGGAACAGGTCGTCCTGGGGGCGGATGCGGTCGCTGAACTCTTCGACAGGCAGGCCGGAGGGCAGGGTCGTCATGGTGTCAGCCTATGCCGGGGCGCACCGCTCGGATGCCCACGCCGGCGCGGGTTGCGCGCGCGTCGCGGGCCCCGCGGGCGGGAGTCGCGCGCCCGCGGGCGCGCGGGGCGCCTCCCGGTAGCGTTGGCGGGTGCGGATGCGGGCGGATGCGCTGGATCGGGAGATCCTGCGGCTCGCCGTCCCGGCGCTCGGGGCCCTCATGGCCGAGCCCGCCTTCCTGCTCGTCGACACCGCCCTCGTCGGGCACCTCGGTGCCGAGCAGCTCGCCGGCGTCGGCATCGGCGTCGCCGTGCTCTCGACCGCCGTCGGCCTGCTCGTCTTCCTCGCCTACGGCACCACGCCGGCGGTCGCGCGCCTGCTCGGCGCCGGCGACCGGCCCGCCGCGATCCGCGCGGGCGTCGATGGCATCTGGCTCGCGATCGTCGCAGGCGCGGCGCTCCTGCTCGCCACCCCGCTCGCGCACCCCGTCGTCGCCCTCTTCGGCGCCGCATCCGCCGTCACCGAGCACGCCGCGGTGTACCTGGGCATCTCGATCCTGGGGCTGCCGGCGATGCTCATCGTGCTCGCGGCGACCGGCCTCATGCGCGGACTGCAGGACACCCGCACGCCGCTCGTCGTCGCGACCGCCGGCTTCGCCGCGAACGCCGCGCTGAACGCGCTGCTCATCTACGGCCTGGGCCTCGGCGTGGCCGGCAGCGCCCTCGGCACGGTGCTCGCGCAGTGGGGCATGGCCGCGTTCCTCCTGCGGTTCGCGGTGCGCGAGGCGCGCAGCGAGGGCGTGCCGCTGCGCCTGCACTGGGGCGACCTCGGCCGCACCGCCACCACCGGCGGCTGGCTCTTCGTGCGCACGCTGTCGCTGCGCGCGGCGCTGCTCGCGACCACGGCGGTCGCGACGCAAGCGGGGACCACGACGCTCGCCGCGACGCAGATCGCCTTCGCGCTCTTCTCGACCCTCGCCTTCGCGCTCGACGCGCTCGCGATCGCGGGGCAGGCGCTGCTCGGCAAGGCGCTCGGCGCGGGCGACGTCGCGCAGGCGCGAGCGGTGACCCGACGCCTGCAGCGGTGGGGCGTGGGGTTCGGGTGCGTCGTGGGCGCGGCGCTCCTGGCCGCGGCCTGGGTGCTCGGCGGCGCCTTCACCTCGGACGCGGCGGTGCTCGAGGCGCTGCCGGTCGCGCTCGTGCTGCTCGCGCTCGCGCAGCCGATCGCGGGCTTCGTGTTCGTGCTCGACGGGGTGCTGATCGGCGCGGGCGACGTGCGCTACCTCGCGTGGACGGGCGTGCTCAACCTCGCCGTCTACCTGCCGCTGCTGCTGCTCGCGCTCGTGCCCGGCTGGAGCGCGCTCGCGGTGATCTGGGCGGCGTTCTCGTTCGGGTACCTGGGCGCCCGTGCCGTGACGCTGGGGCTGCGGGCCCGCTCCGACGCGTGGATGCGCACGGGGCGCGCCTGACGCATCCGTCGCTGCCGACGGCTCGGCCGCCGCGGCTCAGGTCGCGACGGGCCTCGGCCCCGGCGCCCAGCGCATCGTCTCCGGCGAGATCCGGTGCGGCTCGAGCCACGCCGGGACGTCGGCATCGGCGCGGGGCGCAGGCTGCGGCACGTTCATCGCGATCCCCAGCGTGAAGCGCCTCGCGAGGTCCGGGCGGAGCGGCGCCAGGGCGCCGGCGATGGCCCGCACGAGCGGCACGGGCAGGTGCCGCGGTGCGCCGTGCCAGCCGTTGGCCGCCTGCACGAGCTCGGCGAGCCGGGAGGGGCTCAGCGCATCCGGGCCGCACACCTCGAGGATGCGGCCGCGGAGCGTCTCGTCCACCGCGGCGCGCGCGACGACCTCGGCGACGTCGCGGACGTCGACGAAGCGATGGAGGGCCGAGCCGGCACCGATGAGCCCCGGGCGGCCCGAGCGGCCGGCGGACAGGGTCAGGATCATGGCCCAGGTCTGCGCGAACGCGGCGGCGCGCACGATGGTCCACGGCACGCCGCTGTCCCGGACGATCTGCTCCGCGGCCCACTTCGTGCGCGCGAGCGGCTGCGCGGCGTCGGGCGCCGCCCCGACCGCCGAGACGAGCACGATCGCGCACCCGTGCCGGATCGCGGCGGCGACGACGGCCTTCGCGCCCAGGACGTCGACCGACTCCAGCCCGTCGCGCTCCCGGCTCTCCACGCCGTGGGACGCGACCACGATGCATGCGGCGCCCGCGGCGGCCGCGGCCAGCGCCTCCGGGTCGCGGACGTCGCCGTCGACGAGACCGACGCGGCCGTCGAGCGGGGGCTCCGCGGTCGAGGCGTGCCGCGCGAGCACGCGCACCTCGTGCCGCGGGACGAGCGCGTCGGCGACGAGGCGGCCGAGGCGGCCGGTGCCGCCCACCAGGAGGATCATCGCCCCGGCTCCGAGACGAGGTCGAGCACTGCCGCGTCCGCGTCGATCCCGTCGCGGACGACCGGCGCCAGGTAGAAGGTGCCCGCTGCGATGAGCCCTCCCGCGACGCGGAAGAGCATCACCCCGCGCAGCGCCTGCTCGCGCCCGTCGGCCAGGCGCCCGCGGATCGCGATCTCGGCCCAGACCGTCGAGCCGTCGGCGACCAGCCGGCGCTCCTCGAGCGCGAGGCCGTCCATCGAGGCGAGGAGGTGCGACCAGTTGCGCCGCACCTGCTCGCGACCGCGGAAGCTCCGGTCGGGCCGGACCGGATCCTCGAGCGCGTAGTCGGGCGCGAAGTGCGCCACGATGCCCTCCAGGTCGTGGGCGCCGACCGCGCGGTGCAGGCTCCGCACGACATCCGCCGCCGAGGCCGTCGAGCCCATCGGGCCCGGATCCTCCTGTGCCATCGCTCCACCCTCCGTCACGCACGCTCCGAAGATTCGGTACAGTGCTGTGTATCTGATTCGGAGGATCCTCGTGGTGGAGCAGCCTGTCAAGAGGCGCTACGACGCGGCGCGTCGGCGGGACCGCGCCGAGGCGCGTCGGCGCGAGGTCGTCGAGGCGGCGCGCCGGCTCTTCGCCGCGCAGGGCTTCGCGCGGACGACGGTCGGTGCCGTGGCCGACGCCGCCGGCGTCTCCCCCGAGACCGTCTACAAGTCGTTCGGCGGCAAGGGCGGCCTCGTGCGCTCGATCTGGGAGGGCGCGCTCGCGGGAGGCGGACCCGAGCACGCCGAGCACCGGGCGGACGCGATCGCGGCCTCCGCGCC
Source organism: Agrococcus sp. GW821-FHT14H11 (assembly GCF_058803545.1). NCBI lineage: Bacteria > Bacillati > Actinomycetota > Actinomycetes > Micrococcales > Microbacteriaceae > Agrococcus > Agrococcus sp. GW821-FHT14H11. The sequence continues at coordinate 8,845 of NZ_JBXAPA010000002.1, read as the reverse complement.
CGGCGGGGAGGCGATCGTCGAGGGGTGGCTGCGGCTCGCGCTCGAGGTCGCACCGCGGGCGAGCGCCGTCCTCGCGCTCGTGCGCTCGGCCGCCGAGGTCGACGAGGAGGCCCGGGCGCTGCTCGACGAGATCGAGCGGGGTCGCTCCGCGCGGATGCTGCACAACGCCCGCGCCCTGGCGGACGGCGGCCACCTGCGGCCCGACCTGAGCGTCGAGGCGGCCAGGGACCTGCTGCTCGTCTTCTCGGGCGACATCTACGACCGGCTCGTGCTGCGCGCCGGCTGGGACGCCGAGGCCTACGTCGCGACGATGACGCGCATGATGTCGGCCGCGCTCCTGCGCCAGGCGTAGCCGCCCGACGCGCTCAGACCAGGGCGTCGCGGGCGCGGAAGCGCGCGGCGGCCGCGGCGAGCAGCGCCGCCGCGATCGCGAGCAGCCACCACGAGCCCGTCCAGTCCGGGTCGTCGGCGAGCGGGTTCGCGAGCCAGTGGAAGGGGCTGAGGTTCTCGAGCCACTCCCACGCCTCGCCGAGCAGCGGCGCGAAGTCGCCGACCAGCAGCAGCCCGATGAGCAGCACCCAGCCGAGCCACGCGACCGTCGACGGCAGGAACGCCACGAGGGCCGCGCCGACCGCGAGGTAGACCGCGACGAGCGGCAGGTGCGTGAGCGCGATCCGCCACAGCTGCTCCCAGCGCTCCTCGCCCCCGGCGGCGAGGGATGCGCCGGTCACGACGGTGAAGGCCGCCAGCACCGCGAGGGACGCGAGGGCGCCGAGCAGCAGGTGGCTGCCGAGCCACCCGGTGCGGCGCACGGTCGTCGCGAGCACGAGCTCGCCGTGCGCCTGCTCCTCGTGCCGCAGCCGCAGCACCGCCTGCATGCCCGCCGCGCTCGCCACCACGCCGATGACGCCCGCGAGCGCCGTGAGGAACAGGCCCTCGGTGTCGCCGCCGCCCTCGGCGCCGAGCGTCTCGACGATCCTGCCGAGCGCCGGGTTCTCGGCGAGCGCCTCCGAGATCACCGGCGCGAGGCGCCCGGCGATCGCGCCGATCACCGCGCCGACGACGAGCCACGCGAGCGACGCGGCGCGCTGCAGCCGGCCGGTGAGGCCGAGCGGCGCACCGCCGGGGTGCCAGCCGAGCAGCGCGGTGCCGGCGCCGCGGCGGCGGCGCTCCGCCAGCAGCGAGCGGCCGAGCTCGCGCCGCGCCTCGAGCGCCACCACGAGCGCGCCGAGCAGGAGCGCGGCGGGCACGAAGAGCAGCAGCGGCGTGCCGTCGGGCTCCCACGGCTCGTCCGCGAAGGGGTGCGCCTGGGCGCCCCAGCCGATCGGCGAGAGCCAGATCGGCCACGCCGACTCGACCCGCGTGAGGTCGGCGCTCGGCTCGCCGAGCGCATCCCCGATGCCGCGCACGAAGAACCACAGCCCCACGACGATCGACGCGGCGCCGTTCGCGGCGCGCGAGGTGGGGAAGACCTGTCCGGCGAGCAGCCCGACGAGCATCGCGACGACGCCGACGCCCGCGAGCGCCGCCGCCATGAGCGCCGAGCCGAGCGCGTCGAGCCCGAGCGCGAGCGAGGCCGCGAGCGTGACGCCGCACACGACCGCGAGCTCGATGGCTCCGGCGAGCAGCGTCGACACGAGCGGCGCCCAGCGGCCGACCGCCGTGCCGCGCACGAGCTCGGCGCGGCCGGCGTCCTCGTCGCCGCGCGAGTGGCGCACCGCGAAGAAGGTCATCATGAACGCGACCATCACGGCGAGGTAGGCGAAGGTCGAGACGAACATCACCGCGCCGAGGCCCGTGCCGGCGGGCGCGCCGCGCAGCAGCAGGAGGCCCGGCTGCGCCGCCAGCAGCGCGACGAGCCCGCGGCGCGACTCCTCGTCGAAGGCGGCGCCGAGCCCGCCGAGCACGGCCGACCACATGCCGGCGACCGCGAGCACCCACAGCACGACGTGCAGCCGGTCGCGACGCAGCGCCGCGACGAGCAGCAGGCCGGTGCCGGTCATCGCCGGCTCACCTCGCGTGCCGGCCGTGGACGTCGTCGACGTCGGCCGACGACGGCGCGACCGCCGGCGCATCCGCCGCCTCCGACCCATCGGGATCAGGCCCCTCTGCCAGGCCCGTCTCGTCGGCGTGCCGCTGGCCCTTCGCGCGCTCGGCCCGCGCCGAGTCGACGCGCGCCTCGTCGCCGTAGTGGCGCAGGAACAGCTCCTCGAGGCTCGGCGGCGTCAGCGTGACGGCCTGCGCCCCGCGGTCGCCGAGCCAGCGCAGCACCGCCGGCATGTGCTCGGCGGCGACGGAGGCGCGCACGTGCTCGCCGTCGACCGAGACGTCGGCGAGCGGCAGTCCCTGCGGCGCCGGGCCGCGGTAGGCGACGACGGTGTGGTGCAGGTGGCGCAGCTGCTCGAGCGTGCCGGCCTCGACGATGCGCCCGTCGCGGATGATCGAGACGGTCGAGCAGAGCCGCTCGACCTCGCTGAGGATGTGGCTCGACAGCAGCACCGTCGCGCCGCGGTCGGCGACGCGGCGGATCTCGGCCTGGAAGACGCTCTCCATCAGCGGGTCGAGCCCGCTCGTCGGCTCGTCGAGGATGTAGAGGTCGGCCTCGCTCGCGAACGCGGCGATGAGCGCGACCTTCTGCCGGTTGCCCTTCGAGTAGGTCTTCGAGCGGCGGCGCGGGTCGAGGTCGAACGCCTCGATGAGGCGGGCACGGTCGGATGCGGGGGCCCGGTAGCCGCGCAGGCGCGTGATCGTGTCGATCGCCTCGCCGCCGGTGAGGCCGGGCCAGAGGGTCACGTCGCCGGGCACGTACGCCGCGCGGCGGTGGATCGCGACCGCGTCGCGCCACGGATCCATGCCGAACACGCGCGCCTCGCCGCCGGAGGCCCGCAGCATCCCGAGCAGCACCCGGATGGTGGTCGACTTGCCGGCGCCGTTGGGGCCGAGGAAGCCGCGCACCGCACCCTGCTCGACCGCGAGGTCGAGCCCGTCGAGCGCCTGCACGCGCACGAACCGCTTGTCGAGACCGCTCGTCTCGATGACCCGATCCGCCATGGCGCTGACGCTACTCCTGCGCGGGCCCCGCACAACGCAAGCCGTTCCGCCCGATCGCGCGGCGGATCGGGGGCGGGCCGCCGGAGCGGCGCGGAAGCGGCGCGCGGGGCTTGCGTCGTGCGCGGCGGCCCGACGCGGCCCGGCTCCCCGGCACGGCAGAATGGATCGGTGCACTCCCTCACCGCCTGGCGCAACGCCGTGTTCGCGACGTTCTTCGCGATGGGCCTCGGCTACGCCAGCTGGATGGCGCGCGTGCCGCACGTGCGCGACGTGCTCGACATCTCGACCGGCGAGATGGGCATGATCCTGCTCGGCATCTCCATCGGCTCGGTCACGGGCCTGCTGCTGGCGAGCCACATCATCCACGCCGTGGGCACGCGGCTCGTGGTGTCGTTCGGCATGATCGCGGTCTCGGGCGGCCTCGCGCTCGCCGGATGGGCCGCCGACGCCGGGCAGGCGTGGCTCGTGATCGCCGGGTTCATCGTGGGCGGCAGCCTCACCGGCGTCACCGACGTGGCGATGAACATCTCGGGCGCCGCCAACGAGCGGCGGCTGGGGAAGCCCATCATGCCGCTCTTCCACGCCTCCTTCTCGTTCGGCACCGTCGCCGGCGCGGGTCTCGGCGGCCTGTGCGAGCTCCTCGGCATCGGGCTCGGCTGGCAGGCGACCTCGATCGCCGTGCTGACGATCGCGCTCGGCTTCGTCGTCCACCGGCACCTGCCCGCCGACACGGTCGAGGAGCACGAGGAGCCGGTGACGCTGCGCGAGCGGCTCGCGGTCTGGAAGGATCCGCGCACGCTGCTGCTGGGCCTGCTCGTGCTCGGCATGTCGCTCACCGAGGGCAGCGCCAACGACTGGCTCGCGCTCGTGATGGTCGACGGCCACGGCTTCTCGAAGGAGGGCGGCGCGTTCATGCTCGCGCTGTTCCTCACCGCCATGACGGGCGGCCGCCTGCTGGGCGTCGGCATGCTGGCGCGCTTCGGCCGCGTGCCGGTGCTGCGCGCGACCGCCGCGTGCGCCGCCGCGGGTCTCCTGCTCGTGATCTTCGCCGACGCCTCCTGGCTCGTCGTCGCCGGCGTGCTGCTGTGGGGCTTCGGCGCGAGCCTCGGCTTCCCCGTCGGCATGAGCGCCGCCGCCGACGAGCCGCGCATGGCCGCCGCGCGCGTCGGCACGGTCTCGGCGATCGGCTACATCGCCTTCCTCGCCGGCCCGCCGCTGCTGGGCCTGCTCGGCGACCTCGTGGGGCTGCGGAACGCCCTGCTCGCCGTGCTCGTCTTCGTGCTGCTCTCGCTCGTCACCAGCCATGTCGCGCGCGAGCGCGTCTCGCCCGCCACGCCGCAGGAGGTCGCCTCATGAGGCTCGTCGTCGCCCACTGCTCCGTCGACTACGCCGGCCGCCTGTCGGCGCACCTGCCGCTCGCGCCGCGCGTGCTCATGCTCAAGGCCGACGGCTCGATCCTCGTGCACTCCGACGGCGGCTCGTACAAGCCGCTCAACTGGATGAGCCCGCCCGCCGTCTTCAGCGCATCCGAGCCCGACGACGACCAGCGGGCCGCGGGCATCACCGAGGTGTGGACGGTCACGCACCGCAAGACGGGCGACTCGCTCATCGTCTCGGTGCACGAGGTGCTCGCCGACTCGAGCCACGAGCTCGGCGTCGACCCGGGGCTCGTGAAGGACGGCGTCGAGGCGCACCTGCAGGTGCTGCTCGCCGAGCAGATCGAGCGCCTCGGCGACGGTTGGGAGCTGTGGCGGCGCGAGTACATGACGCCCATCGGCCCGGTCGACATCCTGGCGAAGGATGCGACGGGCACGACCGTGGCGGTCGAGATCAAGCGGCGGGGCGAGATCGACGGCGTCGAGCAGCTCACCCGCTACCTGGAGCTGCTGAACCGCGACCCGCGCATCGCGCCCGTGACGGGCGTCTTCGCCGCCCAGGAGATCAAGCCGCAGGCGCGCACGCTCGCCGAGGACCGCGGCATCCGCTGCGTCGTGCTCGACTACGACGACATGCGCGGCATCGACTCGGGCCACGCGCGGCTGTTCTGAGGCCGGTCAGTCGCCCCGCGGCGGCCACCCTTCCTCCTCGGCGTCGGTGAAGTCGCTCGTGTCGAGCGACCGCGGGTCGATGCGCACGTCGAGCGGCAGCGGCACCTCGTCGTCGGCCGCCTCGCCCGGCGCCTCGCCGCCCGGCACCGCCTCGCCCGGCGCCGCGTCGTCGGCCGCGCCGCCGCTGAACGGCGGGATGCGCTCCTGCCACGCTGCGCTCCGGTCGGGCAGCGCGTCCTCGCGCGACGCGTACGGCTCGACGTGGTCGGGGGCGGGGGCGGATGCGGCGGGCAGGTCGTGCTCGCGGGCCGCGTAGGGCTCGACGCGGTCGGGCATTGCCGCACCGCCGGCCGGCAGCGCGTCCTCGCGCGAGGCGTACGGCTCGACGTGGTCGGGCGTCGGCGCCGACGGCGGCGGCAGCTCGTCCTCGTGCGACGAGTAGGGCTGCACCCGGTCGCGCCACGTGCCGGGCGCCGAGGGCGCGCCGCCGAAGTCCTCGTCGACGAACGGCGATGCGGCGTCGGTGCCGCTCGGCTGCGGGCCGGCGGCTCCCTGGGTCGGTGCTGGATCGGACATCGTGACCTCCCATCTCCCGCGCGGCGGGCTGCTGAAGCTGACGGCGAAGGGGTGCTCGGCGGGCGCGGCGGGCTCGGGGCGCGCGAGCGCGACGCCCTCGGCGTCGGCGCGGGTGCCGCAGATCGGGCACTGGAGCGCGGCCACGCGACCGGCGTCGTCGACGTCGACGACGCATCCGCCGATCACCACGTCACCGGCTTCGAGCACGTCGGGGATGGTGCCGTACCCCCACACGATCTCGCGCATGGGGGTGCCGCACTCGGGGCACGCCAGCGTCGTCGCCATGCCGCAACGGTAGTCCCGGCGAGCGCCGGAGGCTAGGTGCTTCGGGCCTTCAGGCGCCCTTGGCGGCGGCCGCCGCGCGGGCAGCCGCGGGCAGCGCCTCGACGATGCGGCCGAGCGGCTCGTCGCCGTGCGCCGCGGTCACGAACCACGCCTCGAAGACGCTCGGCGGCAGGCTCACGCCCGCGTCGAGCATCGCGTGGAAGAACGGCGGGTAGCGGAAGGCGTCCTGCGCGCGCACCTCGTCGAAGTCGCGCGGCGCGCCCTCGCGGAAGGCCACCGAGAAGAGGCTGCCGACGCGGGTGATCGCGTGGGCGACGCCCTCGGCCGTCAGCGCGTCGGCGAGCGCGGCCGTGATGACGTCGGCCGCCGCGTCGAGGCGGCGGTACACCTCGTCGGTCGCGAGACGCAGCGTCGTGAGGCCCGCCGCGACGGCGACGGGGTTCCCGGACAGGGTGCCCGCCTGGTAGACGGGCCCGAGCGGCGCGAGCAGCTCCATGAGGTCGCGCCGGCCGCCGAGCGCCGCGAGCGGCATGCCGCCGCCGATCACCTTGCCGAAGGTGATGAGGTCGGGCGCCTCGTCGCCGACCCACTGCTCGAGGCCCCACATGCCTGCGCGGTGCACGCGGAAGCCGGTGAGCACCTCGTCGCTGATGAGCAGCGCGCCGTGCGCGTGCGCGGTGCGGGCGAGGAAGCCGTTGAAGTCGCCGTCGGGCGCGACGACGCCCATGTTGGCGGCGGCCGCCTCGACGATGATCGCGGCGATCTGGTCGCCGCGCTCGGCGAAGAGCCGCTCGATCGCCTCGCGGTCGTTGTACGGCACGACGACGGTCGTCGCGGCGACCGACGCCGGGATGCCGGCCGAGCCGGGCATGGCGAGCGTCGCGAGGCCGGAGCCGGCGGCCACGAGGAGGCCGTCGGAGTGGCCGTGGTAGTGGCCGTCGAACTTCACGAGCAGGTCGCGGCCGGTCGCGCCGCGGGCGAGGCGGATGGCCGTCATGGTCGCCTCGGTGCCGGTCGAGACGAGCCGCAGCCGCTCGACGGGGCCGACGCGGCGCTCGACCTCCTCGGCGAGCAGCGCCTCCGCGGGCGTCGAGGCGCCGAACGAGAGGCCGTGGGCGGCGGCGTCCTGCACGGCCTCCACCACCTCGGGGTGGGCGTGGCCGAGGATGGCCGGGCCCCAGCTCGCGACCAGGTCGACGAGGTCGCGACCCTCGGCATCCGTCACGTGGGCGCCGTGCGCCCGCACGAGGAAGGCGGGCGTGCCGCCGACGGAGCCGAAGGCGCGGACCGGGCTGTTGACGCCGCCCGGGATCGCGAGCTTGGCGCGCTCGAAGAGCTCGGCGTTGGTGCTCATCGCATGGCCCCCAGCCACTCGGCCTGCTCGATCGCCCAGTAGGTGAGCACCACGTCGGCGCCTGCGCGCACGATGCTCGTGAGGCTCTCGGCGATGAGGCGGTCGCGGTCGATCCAGCCGTTCGCGGCGGCGGCCTCGACCATCGCGTACTCGCCCGACACCTGGTAGGCCCACACGGGCACGTCGGATGCGGCGGCCACGTCGGCGAGCACGTCGAGGTAGAGGGAGGCCGGCTTCACCATCACGATGTCGGCGCCCTCGGCGAGGTCGAGCAGCGCCTCGCGGAGCCCCTCGCGGCGGTTCGCCGGATCCTGCTGATAGGTCTTGCGATCGCCCTGCAGGCTCGAGTCGACGGCCTCGCGGAACGGCCCGTAGAGGGCGGAGGCGTACTTCGCGCTGTAGGCGAGGATCGCCGTCTGCTGGTGGCCGGCCACGTCGAGCGCCTCGCGCACGCGCTCGACCTGGCCGTCCATCATGCCGCTGAGCCCGAGGATCTGGGAGCCGGCGGCAGCCTGGGCGACCGCCATGTCGGCGTAGCGCTCGAGCGTCGCGTCGTTGTCGACCGCGCCGTCGGCGGCGAGCACGCCGCAGTGGCCGTGGTCGGTGAACTCGTCGAGGCAGAGGTCGGTCTGCACGACCGTCGCGTCGCCGAACCGCTCGGCGAGGAAGCGCGTCGCGGCGTTGAGGATGCCGTCGGGGTCGGTCGCGCCCGAGCCCTCGGCGTCCTTGTGCTCGGGCACGCCGAAGAGCATGACGCCGCCGACGCCGGCGGCGATCGCGCGCTCGACCTCGCGCGCGGCGGAGTCGAGCGTGTGCTGCACCTGGCCGGGCATCGACGAGATGGGCCTCGGCTCGCTCAGCCCTTCGGCGACGAACATCGGCAGCACCAGCTGCGCGGGGTGGATGCGGGTCTCGGCCACGAGGCGGCGCATGGGAGCGCTCTGCCGCAGCCTGCGGGGGCGGAGGGTGGGAGCCATGTCCCCCCAGGATACTCGCGACCGCTCGCGAGAGCTGCGACAGGCTGGGCGCATGGGCGACGCGAAGCATGCGGCAGGCACTGCCGGCGATGTCGTGCTGCCGTACCTGGCGGCGCAGGCTGAGGCGGCCCGCGGGCAGCTGCCCGGCGCGCTCCGCGGCGACCACGACGCCGTGCACGAGCTGCGGGTGGCGCTGCGGCGATCGCGGGCGACGCTGCAGGCGTTCCGGTCGGTCCTGGTGCGCGAGCAGACGGACGCGCTCGTCGAGGAGCTGCGCTGGCTCGGTCGCGAGCTCGGCGAGCTGCGCGACCTGCAGGTGCAGGAGGCGCGCATCGAGGCCGCGATCGAGGGGCTGGACGGCTCGGTGCCCTGCCCGAGCGGCGAGATCGGCGAGTGGTTCGCCGCCGCCGCGGCGGAGGCGGCGCGGCGCGCGACCGCAGCGCTCGAGAGCACGCGCGCTCGCTCGGTCCTCGCGGCCGTGGAGGCGCTGCCGGCCCACCCGCCGCGCACCGCCTGTCTCTTCTCCACATCTGACGCCGCCGACGAGCTGACGT